>JBAXIK010000001.1:0-49995 GCA_037138415.1 Opitutia bacterium
AATACGGATGATGGCATCTACTTCGGAAAGTTGTTCGACGACGATAATCGTCTGTTTGCCGAGGCGGCGACCCATCAAGGCTAGCTCAATATACTCTTCATCTTTGTAACCGTTACAGATGAGTAAGGCTTTACGATTTTCGAGTAAGGCCAGGGCGATAATCAGTTCTGGTTTAGATCCAGCTTCTAATCCGAAATCATACTCTTCACCGGCATCGAGAATTTCTTCTACGACTTCGCGCAATTGATTTACTTTAATCGGAAAAACTCCGCGATAACGTGCGTGGTAGTCTTCTTCTTCGATCGCACGACGAAATGCTTCGTTGATTTGGGTGACACGATGACGAAGCAAATCTTGAACACGGATTGTCAGGGGTGGTTTTAGGCCAGACGCTTCCGCTTCCTTCACAATATCGACGATGCGAATCTTACGATGATCACCTATCGGGTGAACACAAAGATTCCCTTGGGTGTCGACCGAGAAGTTATTACCTCCCCAGCGTTTAAAGCCGTAGTAATCTTCGGCGTGTTTGATGGTCCAAGACGGTTGTTTGCTCACGTGTGTAGAACGTCAGACATTTAATCGTCTCGCTGAGAGTGCAAGGGGAAATCGTGGTAAATTTAACCTTCGGACTCGACCCCTTGGCGTCCTGGGATTGTGATAGGTCCATGTCCGCGTCCGACATAATCAAAGCTACGATAAAATTACGTTCACAATTACGTGATCTACAATTTCCTAGTCCGGCTGATTATGTTTATAGTCCCTTGGACTACGCTTGGGAGTCGCACGAAGCGTATTTGACAAAGTATGGTGCGCTGGGACCGAAAAAAGTGCTTTTTTTAGGTATGAACCCTGGCCCATTCGGCATGGCTCAGACGGGAATTCCCTTTGGGGAAATTGAGTCGGTTCGTGACTGGATGGGTTTGGAGCGACCAGTCGGGCGACCAACTCGAGAGCATCCGAGTAAGAAAGTCATGGGCTTTGCTTCCACGAGATCGGAAGTGAGCGGACGAAGACTGTGGGGATTATTTAAGGAGCGATTTGGCAACGCCGATAATTTTTTCAAAGATCATTGGGTCCATAATTATAATCCGTTACTGTTTATCGAAAATACCAAAATCGGACGCAATGTTGTCCCAGAAGAACTTCCAGCCGAATCCATTCGCGCAGTCAACGAAGCATGTGACGCCTATCTGCGAGTCTTGGTTGATGAGATGAAAATTAAAACCGTCGTCGGTGTAGGCGGATACGCCGAAACGCGGGCCCGTGAAGCGCTTGAGGGTTATCCTATTCAATTTGCGAAGGTCTTGCATCCGAGTCCCGCGAGTCCGGTTGCTAATCGTGGTTGGGCTGAGGCTGCCACGCGTGAACTTAAAGCACAAGGAGTCTGGCAATAATGGCTTTCATTGAATCCATTTTGGCGCGTCCCTATTTTCGTCAAAAACTTTGGCAGTGGTGGTATCCGTATTTCACCCGAAAGGTTAAAAGCCAAGGAATCGATTTTTTGAATTATGCTTTTGAGTCTGAACCGCGCGTCCAGATTCCGTTGGAGGTTTCGGATGAACAAAATCGACCTAATATTCAGCTTTATCATCATATCGCTTCGTACGCAGATTTTAAAAATAAAAGAGTACTCGAGGTGAGTTGCGGACATGGCGGCGGGGCATCGTACCTCACCCGATATTTGAAACCTCTTGAATATACAGCCATGGATTTAAATCCAGCAGCCATTGAATATTGTCGAGGTCGTCACGCTGTAACCGGATTAAAATTCATGCAAGGGGATGCGATGAACTTACCTTTCGCTGACGAAAGTTTTGACGTCGTAATCAATGTTGAGGCTTCCCATTGCTACCCAAGTTTTTCTCAATTCCTAAAAGAAGTTGCGCGAGTTTTAAAACCTGGTGGGCAATTAGTTTATGCTGATTTACGGTACGAAAGTGGGGTGGAGGAATGGATGAAGGATTTATTTACCCAACCCTCATTGCACGTGAATCAGATGCGTCTGATTAATCCCGAAATTATTCGGGGGATGGAATTAAACACCCCACGTTATACGCAAATGGTTAAAGACTGTTTGCCCCCCTATTGGCATAAACTGGCCCTCGATTTCGCGGGCGTAAAGGGGTCGCGACTTTATCGCGATGCTCAGAGCGGTGAACTCACTTATCGTTCACTCCATTTGACTAAGATTAAACATTAACCCTTTCGGGATTCGAGTTCGAGCCAGCGTTGCACGGCAAGGTTATGTTCAGCATCAATCGTTTGTAAGCGCTTTTGTAGTTCGGTAAAAAGTGCGCCACCATTTTTGTATAAATCGGGATCCGCTAACTGCAGTGCAATTTTCGATTGTTCGGTTTCGAGTTCGGCAATCTTACCAGGAAGCTCGATAATATCTTGGCGGTCTTTATTACTTAGCTTGGCTGATTTGCCAGCTACCGGTTTAGTTTCGGGCGGTGGAGTTGCTTTTGCCACGATGGGTTGTGCACGTTTACTGTTTGAAACTCGTTCCACTTCATTACGCCAATCGGTATAACCGCCGGCATGTTCGGTAACGATACCATTGCCTTCAAAGACGAGGGTGCTGGTAACCACGTTATCGAGGAAATCACGATCGTGACTGACGATGATGAGTGTACCTTTGTATTCAACCAATAGATCTTCAAGTACGTCTAAAGTTTCGGCATCTAAATCATTGGTCGGTTCGTCGAGAACCAATACATTGGCTGGTTTGGTGAACAGACGGGCCAGGAGGAGGCGATTACGTTCACCACCAGAGAGCACTTTGGCTTTGGAGCGAGCGCGAGTGGGTTCGAATAAGAAATCTTGTAGGTAGCTGATTACATGTCGGGATCGTCCTTGGACTTCAACCGTGTCTGAATCCCCAGCGAGATTTTCAGCGACCGTTAAATTATCGTTAATTAGCCCGCGCATTTGGTCGAAGTAAACGACTTCGAGTTTAGTTCCGAATTTAATATTTCCACCGGTTGGTTCGAGTTGTCCCATCAACATTTTAACTAAAGTAGTTTTGCCAGCACCGTTGGGGCCGATGAGACCGACCTTGTCTCCGCGGTTTAAGCGTAAGGTGAAATCGCGAATAACTTTTTGGTCATTACCGTAGGAAAATTCGATATTTTCTGCTTCCACGACCCGTTCGCCGGAGCGATCGGCGTTACTAATTTCCATTTTAGCGGCACCCGTGACACTGCGCATATCGGCACGGACCTGTCGGAGGACTTTCAACGCCTCCATCCGGGCATTAGATTTTGTTCGGCGAGCGCCTGGACTTCTGCGCGACCAGGCTTCTTCTTGTGAAAGTTTTTTATCAAAGGCTGCTTTCTGACGTTCTTCAGCGATAAATAGTTCTTCTTTCCGAACCAAGTAAGTATCGTAATCGCAAGACCAACTCATCAGCTTTCCGCGGTCTAGTTCGATGATGCGATTCGCCATGCGACGGAGAAAAGCCCGATCGTGCGTGACGAATAAAAGAGGAATCTTTTCTTCTAACAAAAATTCTTCCATCCAGAGAATCGACTCCAAGTCCATGTGATTGGTTGGTTCATCGAGTAAAAGTAAATCGGGCTTCGCCGCGAGCGCTTGGGCGAGTAGGCAGCGACGTTTGAGACCACCGGATAAATCATCAAACGCTTTTTCGGGATCGAGACCGAGGCGTTCGATTAAACTATCGACGCGGACATCGCGTTCCCAGTCTTCTTCGATGGAGTCGGTGCGTAAGCCACTTTCTACAATGCTGCGAACATTACCCGGCAGGTGATGCGGGATTTCTTGGGTTAGTCGGGCCTGGGTCACACCATCGTGGTGAGTAATGGCTCCGGAGTCGGGTGCCATTTCGCCGGCAGCAATCCGCATGAGCGTAGTTTTACCTGCTCCATTGCGACCCAATAAACATACTCTTTCGCCTTCTTCGATTTGTAAGTTCAAATGATCAAGCACGGCTGGCCCGCCGAAATTAACGCAAATATCTAGTAAACTAAGGAGAGCCATAATCGTTGATTTGCGTTAAACTAAATTGATAAGCGAGAAAAGATTTATCCAATTTTCTTAAGTTTGCTAATTTCAGGAAATTGCCACGCGGTGATACCCATCACGCCAAAGACGGCTAGTCCGCCGATGATGACAGAATTAACGGTGCCGAAAATACGCGCCATCAGGCCTGATTCCGCCATCCCAAGTTCATTAGAACAGCCAATAAAGACGGCGGTAACGGCGGACACTCGCCCCATCATTTCGGGCGGCACACTGGTCTGTAGTATCGTTTGGCGGATGATGACATTTACCGCGTCAGCGGCCCCGGAGATAAATAAAAATAGACAACTTAAGATAAAGGCACCGATGAGTCCAAAGCCCAAGAATTCTGCAATCGGAATGGCAAAGCCAAAGCCGATGATACAGAAACCGAATATCGCAAAAGACAGATAGAGTGCACGACCTGCGTTTTTAAATGAGGGCAGAAAAATTAAGCAGACGGACGTGATCACGGCACCACTGGAAGTAGCTGCACGCAGCACACCAAATCCTAATTCTCCCACCTGTAGCATTTCGGCGAAAAGAGGGAGTAGTGCCACGGCGCCACCCAAGAGAACTGCAAATAAATCCAACGTAAATGCGCCGAGCATGACACGTTGGCCAAGCATGAAATTGATGCCCGCTCGCAAGCTTTGAAAGATCGGCTCGCGAACTTTGGATTGTAATTTTTGACTCGTTCGTACGCACGAGGTGGAAATGAGCGCAGACAAAAGTAAGACAGTCATAACGGTATAGGCTAAGTTGGTGCCACCATACCAAAGCATCACTCCGCCGACACCGGGTCCGAGGACTGACGCTAGTTCAAACAGTGTATTTCGCCAACGAATGGCGTTAGACATTTTTTCTCGTGTTAGGATTTCTGCGAGCATTGCCTGTCGGGACGTCGTCAAAAAACTTCGGGCGACCCCTCCCAGCACTACGACGGAATAGAGAATGAATAATTTGACGGCGGGCGTTTCGAAGCTGGAGGTAGAAAATAAAACTACGCCGAATAAAAACATGGAACCGAGGGCACTACAGGCAATGCGATGGCGATTATGATTGTCGGCAAAGTGACCCGCAAAAAGTACGGTACTCACAAAAGGAATGACTTCAGCGAGGCCGATACCTCCGAGCGCAAGTGCGGCAAGTTTATGATCAGCTTTGGTTAACTGAAAAACTTGCCAGGCGATCGCTACGCCTTGAATCTGGATGGCTAAGGTACCAAGAACTAAGCCGGAGATATAAAAACGGAAGGGGGTGGACTTGATGGCGGAAGTGCCTGTGGGTTCATTCAAGTTCATTCTCCGCATTTGACGCACAATTGCTTAATGGTCAAACCTGCTTAAAAGTTGTTAAAATATCACACAATCTTCACTTTCTGGGGTGCCTTTTAATCTTTCAAAGAATGTGATTTTACCTTCATAATGAGAATTAACCTAATTTAAAAATATTATGACCCAAAAGTTATTTGGTACAGATGGTATTCGTGGTCGTGCGAATGAGTATCCGATTACCTCTGAGGTCGCGCTGAAGGCGGGTCAGGCTATTTCTCGTGTCTTAAAATCTAAAGGGGCAAATCATAATCGTGTGGTGATTGGCAAGGATACCCGAATTTCTGGGTATATGTTAGAAACTGCGCTGACCAGTGGTCTTGTGGCGAGCGGGATGGATGTTTTTCTAGTCGGTCCGATGCCGACCCCCGCGGTAGCCCATTTAACTAAATCGATGGGTTGTGGAGCCGGTATCATGCTGACGGCCTCTCATAATCCTTATGAAGATAATGGTCTCAAAATTTTTGGACCCGACGGTTATAAATTATCCGACGAATTAGAACGCCAGATTGAAGCTGAAATTATTTCATCGCAAAAACAGCCCTTAGTGGCCCCCGCGCAAATTGGAAAAGCTTTGCGGATTAATGACGCCAGCGGACGTTACATCGAGTACGCCAAACAAAGTGCGGGCATCGTTGATTTATCAGGACTGAAAATCGTCATCGATTGCGGACACGGTGCGGCCTATCAAATCGCCCCGGTGATTTTTCGAGAACTGGGAGCTGAAGTAATCAAGTTAGCGGTCGAACCCAACGGTTTGAATATTAACGACGGAGTAGGGGCTTTGCATCCTGAATACGCTGGTAAAGTCGTGAAAGAGCAGGGTGCTGATATCGGTATATCTTTCGATGGTGATGCGGATCGCGTGATTTTTAGCGATGAAACAGGTGCATCCATTTCCGGAGATCGCATTTTAGTTTTATGTGCGCTGGCGCTTAAACAAGCGGGTCTTTTGCGTAACGATACGATGGTCACCACCGTGATGAGTAATCTTGGACTGCATGAGGTCTTACGTGCTGCTGGGATTAACGTCGTGACCTCGGCTGTAGGCGATCGACATGTGATTGAAGCGCTCCGTAAGGGTGGTTTCTCCTTCGGTGGCGAAAATTCCGGTCACTTAATTTTTGCAGATCACGCAACGACGGGTGACGGTATTCTCAGTGCGATTCAAATTTTACGAATTATGAAGCAACAGGGTAAGAAAATTTCCGACCTGGTAAAAGTGATGCATGAATACCCGAGCACATTGCTGAATTTAAAAATTAAGTCTAAGCCTCCGATTGAGTCTTTAACCCAATTGCAAAAGACGATACGCGAAGCGGACCAAGCTTTTGGTCAAGTCGGACGTCACTTAATTCGCTATTCTGGAACCGAAAACAAAATCCGTATCTTAGTCGAACACCGTGAGAAATCGGAAGTCGATGCCTGGACTCAGCGTTTCCAACAAGCCCTGGAGAAAGATCTAGCTTAATCATGCCTCTCTATAATCTCATTAAATCCAAGGCATCGGTGGCAGCGGAACCGATTATCGTAACGCGAACTTGGGCACAAGTTCCCTTAGCTAATATCCCATTAGAAGCGCACCACCAAACTATTTTAGCAGCCGCGGGTTGTTCTTATTCCAAGGATGAGGTCGTAGCGATAAAAGTTCATCCACAGGCCTGGTTGGATCCCATTGAAGTTATTAAATTTTTTGACGACTCAGCCGCAGGTGAACTCCAAGATACGGCCGGAGAATCTTTGATTACGTACAAGGAGCGCGGAAAGAAAATTCATTATGCGCAAAAAAGTTTTTTGCTGGTTTACAGCTGGGATATTTTGAAGGCCAACGAATTGGCGGTAGCTCTAAACACGGTATGGGAAAATAAAGGCATCGCTCATTCATCGCTTTATGTAGATGGCAAACTTTCGGTCGGTGCTGGTACAAAAATTTTACCCGGTGTGGTTATCGAAGGTGACGTAATCATTGGTTCCAATTGTAAGATTGGACCCAATTGTTATATCCGAGGATCTACCTCGATTGGTCAGCTGTGTCACATCGGACAAGCCGTTGAAATTAAGAATTCCGTCATTTTTAATCAGTCTAATGTCGGACACCTCTCGTATATCGGCGACTCCATCTTGGGGGAGAAAGTTAATTTAGGTTCTGGAACTACGACCTCTAATCTGCGTCATGATGGCAAGACTCATAGCAGCAAGGTCGCGGATAAGTTGGTCGATACTGGACGCCGAAAATTCGGCACAGTCATTGGCGATAACGTCCATACTGGCATTAACACATCCATTTACCCTGGCCGCAAAATTTGGCCGGGACTTACGACTCGACCTGCAGATATTGTCATCCAAGATTTACACTAATTAAACCCAACAAACTATGTGCGGCATTATCGGATATATCGGAACGCGTCCTGCGACTCCCATCCTCATTGGTGGTCTCAAGCGACTTGAATATCGTGGATATGATTCAGCCGGCTTGGCGTTATTGGATGCCCAGGGTCTGACCACCTTTAAGGCCGTCGGTAAAGTTGCTCGCTTGGTGGATAAGCTGCGTGGCGATCTCTCGGCTGAGAAGCATGAAAGCTTCACGGTGGGTATTGCACACACCCGCTGGGCGACGCACGGTGCACCTACCGAAATCAATGCTCACCCGCATTTTGATAAGAGTCGAAAAATTTGCGTAGTTCATAATGGCATTATCGAAAACTATCGTGCCATCCGTGAAAAACTTCAGAGCGAAGGTCATAAGTTTGATTCCGATACTGATACCGAAGCGTTATCACGCTTAATTGGTGTTCATTACCATGGCGATTTACGCTTAGCGGTGGTTAAAGCTCTGCAACAGGTAGAAGGAGCCTACGGTATCGCTGTTTTGTGTGCCGACGAACCCAATAAGATTGTGGTGGCCCGCAAAGGTAGTCCACTCGTCATCGGTATGGGTGATGGAGAGTGCTTGGTCGCCTCTGATGCCTCGGCCTTAGTGGCTCACACCCAACGGGTGATCTATTTAGACGACGGTGATATCGGGGTGATTACTGCTGATAGTGTCGATATTCGTAATCAAGACGATGAGCCGATTTCGCGTGATGTTTCCGAGCTCGGTCTAGATATTGGAGCGGTTGAGAAGGGCGGCTTCGAGCACTTCATGCTCAAAGAAATTTTTGAACAACCGGAGTCCGTGCGCAATGCTCTTCGCGGTCGTATTAATGCCACGGAAGGCAATGTCGTTTTAGCTGGTATGAATATTTCGCCTACGGAGTTGGCTCAAATTCAACGCATTGTTTTAGTCGGATGTGGTACCTCACTTCACGCTGGTATGGTGGGTGAATATGCTTTCGAAGATGTCTCAGGAATTTCGGCTGAAGTTCAACAAGCTGCCGAGTTTAGATATCGAAATCCCATCGTTGATCACCACGATCTCGTCATCGCAGTTTCACAGTCGGGTGAGACGGCCGATACTTTAGCAGCCATTCGTAAGGCCAAAGAAAAAGGCACTATGATTCTAGGTTTAGTGAATGTGGTCGGCTCCGCGATTGCGCGTGAGACCGGACGTGGGGTGTTCATTCACGCTGGACCCGAAATTTCTGTGGCGTCGACCAAGGCATTTACCGGTCAGGTCGCGGTATTACTTTTAATGGCCTTGAAGTTGGGACGTACACGTCGACTCTCCCAAGAACACGGCATAGAGTTAGCTCAAGAAATCAATCAGTTGCCCGAGATGATTGATTTTGTGCTGAAGCAAAATGATGCCATTGCGAAAGTCGCAGAGCGCATGGCGAAGTCCGACCACGCGTTCTTCATTGGTCGTGGGCCGATGCATCCCGTGGCTTTAGAAGGTGCCCTTAAATTAAAGGAAATTTCCTATGTTCATGCCGAGGGCTATCATGCCGCTGAGCTTAAGCATGGTCCGATCGCCTTACTGACTCCTGGTACTCCAGTGATTGTTTTAGCGAACCAGACTTCGGTACTCGATAAGGTCTGGAGTAATGCTGAGGAATGCAAAGCCCGCGGTGCACACGTTATTGCGGTTGTGACCGAGGGCCACCCGAAGACTGATTTAACGGACGATATTATTGTGATTCCTAAATGTAGTCCGTTGGTGGCGACTATTCCCGCTGCCGTCGCTTTACAACTTTTGGCTTATCACGTGGCACGCATTCGCGGATGTTCGATTGATCAGCCTAGAAACTTGGCTAAGTCGGTCACGGTTGAGTAGTCACTAGTTACTAGGGTAAAAACCTCAGTAGCGGGAACTTGATGCCGGTTCACTTTGTTTAAACACAAGGTGGATGAAAAATCCTCCCAAGTTATCCTGTGCCAAGTGTCATCAGTCAAAACTGGTGAACGATTTTCACGAAATCCTGATCAGCGGAGAATTGCATCCTTGGTGTCATGACTGTTTAGAGAAACAATTACAGAAAAATCTCGAAGCCAGTAATCGACTTAAATTAGCTACGAAGAGACCTTGCACACAGTGTGGAATTACTTTTTCGACTCACAGCTTTCACTGGATAAAATCGACCAAGACTAGACACAGTTACTGTCGGGCCTGTCATGCTGTTTATATGGCCGTGCGGTATGCGCGGGTTAAATCTGAAAAATAAAATCCGCTGGTGGCCGGACGGGGACTTGAACCCCGAACCAATTGATTAAGAGTCAACTGCTCTACCATTGAGCTATCCGGCCAATCAGCGGAAAATTAAGAGAGTGTTGTAGGAGGTTTTTTTCAAGCGAATAAAACCCGTGGTAATTCTTAGTTCTGTTCGAAGTGGCCGGACGGGGACTCGAACCCCGAACCAATTGATTAAAAGTCAACTGCTCTACCATTGAGCTATCCGGCCTAACGAACCCCTTCAACAAAGCGGTTTAATCGTGATTGGTAAAGAAATAAATCGCCTAGCGGTGTCCACGCTGTCTGATGGCCTCAAAGAGACAAACCCCTGTAGACACTGATACATTGAGGCAGGGGACCTCGCCAAGCATCGGAATCCTTATCAGGAAATCGCAAGTCACGGCGGTTAGATGCCTAATCCCATCGCCTTCGGCACCCATCACGATGGCCAATGGTCCAGTGAGTTTGGCAGCGTAAAGTGATTGGCTAGTTTTGTGGTCGCTCGTACCAGCGATCCAGACTCCCGCGGCTTTTAATTTTACCAAAGCATTTCGCAAGTTACCTGCCTGAACAATCGGTAAACTTTCAGCGGCACCGACTGCCACCGTGCGTACGGTGTCATTGACGGGTGAAGAATTCTTTTTGGTGATAATGACAAAAGCACAACCAGCGCATTCAGCTGAACGAATACAGGCGCCGAGATTATGAGGATCCTGGACGCCATCTAAGATTAAGATGAGTGGATTCGAAATATCTTTGAGCAGGTCGGGGATATCGTTCTCGTTATATAGTTTGAGCTGACGTTTTAAATCAGCATGTCGAGGCGGGCGATCGTCGGACCGAGGCATTTTACTTGCGGGCGAGTTTGTTGCGTTGGTGCAGGGCTTCCGCAATTTGAATCGCATTCAAAGCGGCACCTTTCCAGAGCTGATCGCCACTGACCCAGAATGAAAGACCGTTATCAAACAGGGAGTCTTTACGAATACGTCCCACGCCACACTTTTCTTTACCAGCGTAATCTAAAGGCATCGGGTAAACTTTTTTCGCTGGCTCATCGCAGATTTCGGATCCAGGGAATTCCGAGATTACTTGGCGAGCGAGGGCGACATCCACAGGCTTTTCAAATTCAGCACTGATGGCGATAGAGTGAGCGCGGAAAACGGGAACACGCACACAGGTGGTGGAAACTTTTAAATTAGGAAGGTTCATAATCTTACGACCTTCGTGAAGCATCTTCATTTCTTCTTTAGTGTATCCGTCTTCTTGGAAGGAATCGACCTGAGGAATTAAATTAAAGGCGATGGTGTGTGGGTAAACTTTAGGAGGGGAAACTTCGCCCTTAACCCAGGCACGTACTTGAGTATCGAGTTCGCGCATCGCTTCAGCACCGGTACCTGAAACGGCTTGATAGGTTGAAGCAAAGAAACGTTTTAAACCAAAAGCTTTGTGAAGTGGGTAGAGTCCCATTAAAGCGATGGCAGTTGAGCAATTTGGATTAGCGATAATGCCTTTATGGTTATCAAGGGCGTCAGCATTGATTTCAGGCACTACCAGTGGAACGTCGGGATACATCCGAAAGGCAGAGCTATTATCGATGACGATAACGCCGCGCTTTACGGCCTCTGGGGCGAGGGCTAGGGACACAGAACCACCTGCACTAAAAATGGCAAAATCTAGGCCCTCAAAGGCCTCTGGCTTGGCTTCCTGAACGATCCAATCCTTGCCACCATAACTAATCTTAGATCCAGCCGAGCGGGCCGATGCTAAGGGGCGAAGTTCCTTTACGGGAAAATTTCTTTTCGCCATAAGTGAGAGCAATTCTTGACCGACTGCGCCAGTCACGCCCACGATGCCTATACGATATGACATGTTTAGATAAATCTTTGGTTTTAAAGGGGGAGTTAGCCGAGCGCCTAAAGGTACAGGGACTTCCTATGGCAAAAGAATGCTTGGTTGTGTCGATTGACCAGCAAAAACTTTGGCATTTTAATCAAAACAACTGTGCAGAGTATATTATCAGCACAGCTAGGGCAGGTAAGGGCTGTGTGCAGGACTCTTTGCAGACACCCACAGGGCTACATCGAATTGCAGAAAAAATCGGGTCAGACGCACCCGTGGGTATGATCTTTAAGGCTCGAAAACCAACTGGAGAAATTTGGAATAATCGTCCTACGACCGAAGATAACTTAATCACCAGTCGGATTTTTTGGCTCCAAGGATGTGAAAATGGCCTTAATCAAGGCCTAGATTCCTCGGGCAAAGTCGTAGATACAAAAGAACGTTACATTTATATTCACGGAACTAACCAGCACGAAAAACTTGGGACTCCGAATAGTCACGGCTGTGTTTTATTATCTGATAAAGATATTATAAAACTTTTTGAATCCGTTGACGTGGGTACTTACGTGTATCTTAGCTAAATTATTCCTCGGATGGAGTGTTGTTCGAGTTAATCCACTCCTTAATCATGGCTTGAGCTACGGGGCCGGCGGTTAATCCGCCCCAAGTGTTCGTATCAACCTGACCCTCCACTAAAACAGCAAAAGCGACCTTTGGGTTCTTGGCGGGTGCATAGCCGATAATCCAAGCCAGGTGGGCTTTTTGTCCGGATTTAAAATATTCAGCAGTCCCCGTTTTGGCTGCGAATTGGAATCCAGGAATTTGAATAGAACGTGCGGTACCTTCCGTCACACAGCGAATCATTCCAGAGCGAATGGCATTTAATTGATTTCGATTCAGTCCAATCGGTCGAGAGTCTTGGTGATAAGGAATTCTCGTCGGATCATGGAAAATAGTGGGTGTAGTGCGTGTTTCGCCTCGCGCAATCGATGCTGCAAAACAAGCCATGTGCAGTGGGGTAGTTAAGATGAAGCCTTGTCCGATTGAAGTATTAACGGTGTCACCCGCCGTCCAACTACCTTGTCCTAATTGCTCTTTATAGGTTGAGTCTGGAACAACCATTTTTCGTGCCGGCGATGGGAGTTCGTACTGGCTAGCATTTTCAGCACCCATAACGCCTGGGTTAGCTTTAAGTAATACTTTGTCTAAACCAAATCGTCGGGCTTCTTGCGCAAGTAAATCGGGGCCAACCATCAAGCCTACGCGGTAGTTCCAAACGTTGCACGAGATAGCCAACATTTTTTCAATATCTACTTGTCCAAATCCATAAGGTTCGTGTTCGGGGAAGTCTCGATTTCCGACTCTCAGACTTGGACCACAATCTAAAATATCATCGTAATCAATTTTTCCACTACGCATCCCGGTAATTGCGGTAATAATTTTAAAAGTAGAGCCAGGAGCATAAAGTCCTTGGATCGCACGATTCATCCAACCACCTTGGTCTTGAATCTCATCGTAGTACTTGTTGGTTACTTTGCTCGCTAAGCGATTGGGGTCATAGCTGGGCTGACTGGTTATAGCTAGGATCTCACCTGTATTAACATCGAGCATCACGGCTGCACCAGGTAATGGATTACCGACCGTATCTTTGATAGAACCTAAGGCTTTTTCTGCCGCGACTTGCACATTGGCGTCTAGTGATAAGCGAATAATGCCCCCTTCTCGTGAGGGATAACTTTCTAGAAGTTCACGTTTGTAACCTGCAGAAGTTTTTGTCCAGCGTTCCCAACCACTGGAGCCTCTGAGAGCATAATCGTGAGTTTGCTCAACCCCTTCAGCCCCCACTTTACCGGTATATTTAGACTTGCTCAGTTTCTTGAAGGAAATCTCAAAGTTGGCATCAAAATCCTCGGGCAGCTGATTCGTGTCCTTAACGTAGCCGAGGGTGTGACACGCCAAAGAACCAAAAGGGTAGGAACGAATCATGTCGGACTCAATCGTGATGGGTCCATCAACCGGGAACTGCTCAATAAATCGGGCAATTGAGCGATCAGCTTCTTCGTCTAAAATTTGGTTTCTTAATTCGGGAAAAGTTAAATCCGAGATCAGCGTGAACTTTAAAATTCGCGAGTCGCGCATGTGTTTCGCAAGAGCCGAGACATTTACCTGGCGCTCGGGGCTGTTGGCTAGAAACTTTACCCTCTTTTTTTCGGAGGGAGATTTTTTCTGATTACTGGCATCGATCACAAACCAGATTTTTTTTAGCCATCGATTGAGAATGTTGACCCGTGCCTCTTGGTGTAGGGCTTCATAATTAATTTTCGTGTTACTTTCTTTAGCTTTTTCAGCCTTAACTAATGATTTGTATTCTTTGTCAATTTCACCTTCCAGACTTAATAAATTAGCTCTCACGCTCCAACGAACGCGATTCTCCACCAAGGTTATTTCATTCCGATCTTTGATTAAGCCCCGGGTGGGTGGGCGCCAGACAATCACTTCACTTTGTGAGTTAGCTTGGTCGATTAGGTCCTTGGACTGAATGAGCTGACGATAAAACAATCCGCAAAAGATGTAAATGAATCCAACGGCGAAGACCGTAAAGATGAGATACATCCGCCATGGCGTAATGGGTGCAGACGGTACAGATATTTTATTAAGAGTATCGTCCGGACTCATAATAAATCCTGTGCACTCGGCACCCCGATTAAATCCATAACCCAATTCTGTGTGGTCGTAAGAGGGATGATGATTACCAATCCCATTAAGCCTGAGAGGGTAGCTTGAATAGAAGCCTGGTAAATGAGGTTATAGATGTCAGTGGGCGCTTGAGACTCATAGGCTGCGGCACTAAACCAGATAATCGCTACGCAGGCGTTAACCAGCACTGCCGCTTGAATCGTTGCTAACGTAGTGCGCAAATAAGAGCGATAGTTCCCAAGTAAAATGGCGATAGAGACCAGCGAGATGGCTACGGATCCATTCGGTATCGGACGGTAGGCTTCGAACATGAAGCCGACGCAGCCCGCGAATAAAACAGCCTGCCAACGCTTTAATCTACGACAAGGGGCAATCAGAGCGGCACCGGTAATAAAATAATTAAGACCCGAACTCGCTAAGGTGCTGGAGAATAAATCAGCGACAAACAGCCAAGGGTAGGTCGCAAGAATCAGAAAAAACCAAGCCCATGGTATGCTCATTTAAATTCCTCCAACTTGATTTTCTCAGAAGGCGCTAAAAGAATTTCGTTAGCCGTAGGGTATTGAGGAACGAGTACCGAAACTTCCTCGATCATATTTAAATCTTTAGCCGGATTTAAATCCGCAACTTTGTAATTGTCGTCTGTACTCATGCGAATAGCACCATCGACTTCGCCGAGAATTAAACCTGATGGAAAGACGCCGCCTAATCCCGTGGTCAAAACTTTGATGGGTTGACCGGTCGGCGGATTATAATCGATGGGAATAGCAGTGACTTTCGCCTTACTCGGCGAGAGTGAGTTGGCGGCATCACCGCGGACATATACAATGCGTCGCTTTTCATCGCTGATTAAAAATGCCGTACAACGAAATGTTGGGCTCGTTACTAAATCCACTTCACTCACATTTAAATGTACGGCAGAAACGCGTCCAATAACTCGATCGCTGAATATTACGGGACTACCTGGGCGAATACCGTCGTTCCGACCTTTACGGATGATGATTTTTTGCCACCACGACGAGCTGTCGCGTGAAATGACGCGTGCCACGACGGTGAAAAATTCTGAATTACTCGTATAGCGTGCGTTTTCGCGTAAGCGGGTATTTTCTCGGCGAATGTCATCCATCGAATGAATTCGGAGTTCTAAAGCAGCATTAATACGCGCGAGATCTCTCGAGGCGGAGATGAGTTCTTCGTGGCTGCGACTTTTTAATTCCCAGTAACGAGCAAGGTCGCTTCCTTTGCTAACAATCTGTAAGGCCGGTGCTTGGAATTCAGCGAACGTTTCTTTCGTGAATCGATGCAGGGCACTGGCACCCCACATCCAAATCAAAATAAAAACGATTAAAGCAATGTAAGATGCCTTAGCGCCTTTTTGGTGGTTATTCATGGCGGGTTAGCCCGCTTAAATTAGTCGCGTCCGCTCCAGCGGGAGGCGTTGCCCAAAATTTTACCCGTACCATTAACCACGGCACAGAGAGGATCTTCCGCGACGATGACAGGAAGACCGGTGGCTTCGGAAATGGCACGGTCGATGCGACGGATTAGAGCACCGCCACCCGCAATCACAATACCACGGTCGACTAAGTCAGCAGAAAGTTCAGGAGGAATACGTTCCAGGGAGCCTTTGATGGCTTCGATGATTTGGTTAATGTTATCAGCCATCGCCTCACGTACTTCTTGAGAAGTGAGGTGGAGAGAGCGGGGGAGGCCAGTTACTGAGTCGCGACCACGTACTTCGTGGGTCATCTCTTGTTCTAAAGCATACGCCGAACCGATTTTAATCTTAATTTCTTCAGCGGTGCGCTCACCGATGATGAGATTATATGAATTCTTAATATACTTAATAATCGCCGAATCAAATTCATCACCACCGACGCGAATGGAGCGTGCATGGACAATACCGCCGAGTGAGATTACGGCGACCTCAGTAGTACCGCCACCGATATCCACAATCATCGACGCCATGGGTTCTTCAACCGGTAAGCCCACGCCAATTGCCGATGCAACAGGTTCAGGGATAGTGATTACATCGTCAGCACCGGCGCGATAAGCGGAATCCATCACAGCGCGACGTTCAACCGCGGTGATACCATAAGGAACTGCTACTACGACGGTGAGATTTGAGAAAATAGATTTACGAGCTACTTTGCCGATGAAGTAGCGAAGCATGTGTTCGCTGATTTCGAAGTCGGCGATGACACCATCTTTCATTGGACGCAGCGCTTGGATGTCTCCCGGAGTACGACCAAGCATCATCTTCGCTTCGTTACCTACAGCGATTGGCTTGCGAGTGCTAGTACGAATGGCGACCACGGAAGGTTCTCTAAGGACAACGCCTCGGTCTTTGAGAAAGACCAAAGTATTGGCGGTACCTAGGTCGATACCAATGGCTTGGGTAAATAGCCCTGGGAAACGCTTAAACATCAGTCGTAGTGGTTGAAGTGGTTAAACATCTTATCATTTAAGTAGTCAAACCCCTTTTGGTCACTAACTCGGCAAACTTAAATCATAATAAAGATAATAAAATAGGGCCTAGAAGTATCCTAAGCTCTTTGCACCAAGTAATAGCAGGCCGGCGATGATTCGGTACCAGGCGAAGGGCTTAAGTCCGCGACGCATAATAAATCCGATCATCCATTTTACAGAAATGAATGCAGCCAGCGCTGCGACTAAGAGTCCGAGGCTCGCATTTCCAATCGGGTAGACCTTGAGCAGGGCAGGTCCGAGCGAGTACATTTTGTAAACTGACGCGGCAGATAAAATCACGAAGCCAACGAGGAATGAGAATTCGGTCGCGACAGCGGAGGACAGTCCGGCCCAGCGACCGCCTAAGATGGTAGCCAATGAACGGCTAGTCCCGGGGATGAGCGCAACGCATTGGCAAAGTCCAATCCACACTGCCTGTTGGGGTGTCACATTTAATTCACCGGTATTATCGGAAGGGATTTTTGGTAATTTTTCCTCCGCGATAATTATTACGAATCCACCAATGATTAAGGCGAGAGCGACGATGGTTACATTGAAGGGTATGTAATCCTTGACGAGTAATCCTACTATCGCTGCGGGTAAAAAGGCGATGAGTACGGCGAGAGCCAAGAAAATGGAACTGCGACGTCCTTTAAAAATTCCAATGATCACCGAACTCATTCGTTGATAAAAAATAAATAGCACGGCGAGAATCGCACCGAGCTGAATGATGACAATGTAGTCATCTGCGATTTTTTCGAGCGAGAGTCGGCGACCTTTTCGATCAACCACGCTGGCTTCTACCTGGGTTGAACTTTTGTCGACACCCATAACGGCATCACTAATAATCATATGGCCGGTTGAGGAGACGGGGAGGTATTCGGTGATGCCTTCAACGAGTCCGGTGACTATGGCACGTTGGGTGGTGAATTGATCTCGAACTTCTTCCGCCGTTTTATCTGGGTTGCTTTGCTCGGCTCCAAATAAAGCAAAAGGGCAAATCAGGAATAAAAACAACAGGGTACGAGGCATAGATTTATCTGATATAAGAAGAAATGAAGCGCAAGACTACGATTTCGCCTTGTCGCTTGCCCTTCGTCTTACTTGGCTCTTTATCTTATTTTAATTATGTCCGCTTCGAGTCTCATTCCAACCAAAGAACCACGCTTCCAGGTACCTGATGTCCGCGGACGTTTTGGTCAGTTTGGCGGAATGTTTGTTCCAGAAACTTTGATGACTCCACTTTTAGAGTTATCAAAAGCATACGCTGAAGCTCGACGTGATCCATCGTTTCAAAATGACTTCACGAACATGTTACGTGAATTTGCCGGTCGTCCGACTGGACTGTACTTCGCAGAGTCGCTCACTAAACATTTTGGTGGTGCTCGAATTTATTTAAAGCGTGAAGACTTGCTGCATACAGGTGCACATAAAATTAACAACGCCATCGGCCAAGCCTTGCTCGCCATTCGTATGGGCAAGAAGCGCATCATTGCCGAAACGGGCGCTGGACAGCACGGAGTAGCCACCGCTGCCGTATGTGCTAAATTTGGTTTAAAGTGCGTCATCTACATGGGTGCGGAAGACATGGAACGCCAGGCCCTCAATGTTTATAAGATGCGTCTCATGGGCGCTGAAGTCCGTGGAGTCGAAGCAGGACAGAAGACCCTCAAAGAGGCAGTTAATGAAGCCATGCGTGATTGGGTGACTAATGTCCGCGATACACATTATATTTTAGGAACGGCTTATGGCTCACACCCTTATCCGATGATGGTGCGTGATTTTCACCGCATTATATCGATGGAATCTAAGCAGCAGATGTTGCGTGCCGAAAATAAATTGCCTGATCACGTCGTCGCCTGCGTCGGCGGTGGATCCAATGCGATTGGTTCTTTCTTTGAATATTTAGACGAACCTGAAGTTGAACTCATCGGCGTTGAAGCGGGTGGTCGCGGTATTGTCGAAGGTCAACACGCCGCCCGATTTGCTGGTGGTCGTCTCGGTGTACTCCAAGGTTGCCTCACCCACATTTTACAAAATAGCGAAGGACAAATCGAAGGCACCCATTCTGTGTCTGCGGGATTGGACTACGCAGCGGTCGGACCTGAGCACGCTTACTATCACGACAAAGGTAGAATTAAATTCGCTTATGCTACCGATGAAGAATGTCTCGATGCCTTTAAATTATTATCGAGCAAAGAGGGGATTATTCCTGCTCTGGAAACGAGTCACGCTGTGGCCTATGGCTGTAAGCTAGCTTCGGACAGTCCTCGAACATCCACCGTCTTAATTAATTTATCGGGTCGTGGTGATAAAGACGTTTGGAGTGCAGCTCGTGCGATGGGCGTTCAAATCAAACTTTAGTTTATGTGCGCGGCATCCATGACAGGCTTTGGTCGGGCGGAACTTAAACTCGACGGCAAATCCTATGCCATCGAAATTGCCTCGGTAAATCAGAAGAATTTGCAGATTTCGGTGTATGGTCCAGAAGAATGGCCGACCCTAGAAACCGTGGTCAGTAATGCCATCCGACAGCATCTACATCGGGGTAAAGTGACTGTCCGAATTAATTCTGCCGATTTTTCAAATCGCTCCGCAACCAACTGGGATGAAAATAATCTCCGGTCTTTATTTGATGAGTTTCAAGCTCTGGCAAAAAAATTAAACGTCCCCGTCACACCCGATGCTCATTTACTTTTAAGTTTGAGTAATGTGCGAAGTAACAATCGTCCCAGTTTACCATCCTTTGATGTTTGTGAAAAAGATGTTCTATCGGCACTCGAGGTTGCGGTTAAGCAACTCATGAAAATGCGTGAGGTGGAAGGACAAATTTTGGCGAAAGATTTAAAGGCCCGACTCATCAAAATTAATCAAAGTGTTGATGTCATGCAGGAGTCCGAAAAGGAAGCGCCCAAACGTCACCGTGATTTGATGCATAAACGATTAAAAGATATGGGTCTGGAATTAGATTTAGCCGACGAACGTGTGCTTAAGGAAATTGCGATTTGGGCGGATCGTTGCGACATTACCGAGGAAATCGTCAGGCTAAAAAGTCACATCCAACAGTTTGAACAGGACTTACAAGGTGATAAGAATGGAAGAAAACTGGACTTTCTCGTGCAGGAATTGCTCCGGGAGGCTAACACCGTAGGGAGTAAGGCATCGGAAATAGCCACAACTCGTGCCGTTTTAGAGGTTAAAACTGAAATTGAGAGAATTAGAGAACAGGTTCAAAATCTTGAATAAAGTGAGGCTAGGGTATTGCCAACAGTCCTTTCCTTTGTCTTTCTCTATCAACACTTACTAGTTTTTATCCATGTCTGACAATCTTACAAAGCGGCAAATAGTCCTAAAAATTTTTACGGATAAAGGCTACCCACAAAAGCATATTCGCGATAGCGTCCAGTTAACCTTGGACGCGATCACTGAAGCTTTGCTCGCTGGTCGTGATGTCGAGCTCCGTAACTTTGGTGTATTTCAAGTTCAAGTTCGTAAAAGTCGCATCGGTCGTAATCCCAATCGTCCTGAAACTGATGTCGTGATTCCAAAACGAGCGGTCATTAAATTTAAAGCCGGTAAAGAACTTAAAGCTAAATTGAAGTCTTATAATATTGATAAGACGGATACGAAGCCCGAGTAAGTTTTTATCCATGGCAGACATCCGCTCATTACCAGGTTTTAGAGAATTCTATCCTGAAGATAGAGCGATTCAAAATCATCTCTTCACAGTCTGGCGTCAGGCCTGCCGTCGTTATGGTTTTCGCGAATGGGAATCCCCTGTGCTCGAGCCTTTAGAGCTATTTACGGAAAAGTCCGGAGAGGAAATCGTTAAACAGTTATTCAACTTTGAAGACAAGGGCGGCCGTCAAGTGAGTCTCCGTCCCGAGATGACTCCTTCCCTGGCACGCATGGTTGGTGCTCGTGCCAATGGGATGCCTAAACCGATTCGCTGGTTCTCCATCGGTGAAAATTTCCGTTACGAAAAACCTCAGAAAGGACGGCTCCGCTCCTTTTATCAGTTGAACGCTGATTTACTCGGTGAAGCGAGTGCGACGGCTGATGCCGAACTGATCGCCCTGTGTGCCGATTGTTTATTGGGCTTTGGTCTGACTCAAAAAGATTTCTCGATCCGTATTTCCGACCGTCAACTCTGGTTTAAATTTTTAGAAAGCGAAAAAGTTCCGACCGAGAAAATTACCGCTGTCTTGGGCGTAGTGGATAAGTTAGAGCGCTCCAGTCCTGGTGATTTATTAGAGGCGATGAAAGTCGTGCTTGTCGGTTCTGACTGCGATGCCTCTAAGTTGTTAGCATCTATAAAAGCTTTTGCCGCGATTCGTACACTCACTGAATTAGAAGCAGTGGCACAAAAAGACCCAGCGATGGTCGCCCGATTGGCAGAATGGAAACAATTACTCGATTCTATCAAAGCCCTTGGTTTTTCGGAATGTGTATCCATAGATTTAACCATTGTTCGCGGTCTTGCTTACTATACCGGCTTTGTTTTCGAAGCATTTGAAGTCGGTGCCGAAGCCCGTGCACTCGCCGGTGGCGGACGTTATGATACTTTAGTTAAGAAATTAGGCGGCCCCGATTTACCTGCTGCTGGTTTCGGCATGGGTGATGTTACTGTTCGTGACTTATTGGAGTCTAAAAATCTTTTACCCAAGTATTCAGACGGACCAAATTTCTACGTGATGATTCTGGGTGACGATGCCCGTGTTGCCGCTCTTGAAGATATCGCCGCACTTCGTCGCGCCGGCTTCAGGGTCGAATACAATTTACGAGATGGTAAATTCCCTAAATTAATTCAAAGCGCCGAAACGATTGGTGCTCAATATGCGCTCGTCTATGGTGGTGAAGAAGTCGCTAAAGGAATTACGAAGGTCAGAAGTTTAACCGATCGTACCGAGGCCACCATTCCTCGTACCGACATCATTCCTGCACTTCGTGCCGTATTAGAAGAAGGCATGCGTGCCATTCTTCCCTAAGCAATGAAGGAACAGTCGCGCCAATATCAAAACATGGCGAAGACTGCGTCGTGGACGATGGTCTCACGTATTTTAGGTTTGGTGCGCGACCAATTAATCGCTGCGTTTTTTGGTGCAGGTATTGTGGCATCGGCTTTTTTATTCGCTTTTCAAATACCCAATTTATTTCGCCGACTTTTAGGTGAAGGTGCTCTCACTGCGGCGACGGTTCCTGTTTTAGCGGCTAAAGCAAACGAAGGGGGTACCAAAGAATCCTACGCCTTTCTAAATTATATTATCCGTCGCATGTTGCCGTGGATGTTGGGCTTAACACTCGTGGGTATGGGCGGTGCATTACTCTGGTTTCTCTTAGCAGCGAACGATCAACAAAGGTATGCAGCCGAACTCACCGCTTGGTGTATGCCTTACATGCCGTTGATTTGTATCGCAGCATTATTTACCTCGGCGGTTAATCTCAGCGGTCGGTTTGGATTAGCGGAAATTGCTTCATCGGCGCTCAACCTTTGCATGATTTTGGGTATAGGTTTCTTTGGATATTATTTAGCCGATACTCCCATGGGTCAGGCTCGTTGGCTTTGTGCTGGTGCCATTGCAGGCGGCGTTTTACAGCTTTTGATACCTATGTGGGGCTTGCAACAAGCGGGTTGGAAAAGTCACCCCGTGCATGCCGACGAAAAGGCCTGGAGTGCTTTAAGAATCGCTTTTATTCCAGCAGCTCTCGGCGCTGGTATTCTACAGATTAATTTTTTAATTTCTCGTAGCCTTGCCTTCAACGTCGATGGAGCTGGTTTAACTTATTACTATATTGCCAATCGAATTGTGGAGCTACCCATCGGACTATTTTCAACGTCCATTGCCACGGTGATGTTTCCCGCCATGGCGACCGCCTTTGCACAAAATAATTCTGATGCTTTGAGTCGAAACTATGCTCGCGGTATGCGTTTGATTTTAGCCATCAATATTGCTGCGGCCGTTGGGTTCGTTGTTTTCTCCCGAGAAATTGTGCAGGTACTTTTTGAATTTGGTAGATTCAAGGCGGAGGACTGTGAAAATACTCGTCTGGTACTTTGTTTATTCGCCTTAGCGATGCCATTCCACGCGATGATTTCTATGGTTACGCGGGCCTTGAATGTGATTGGTAATACCACGGCGACATTCCGCGTGGCCCTGCAATCCGTATCGGTCAACGTGGTCGCCTCGATCTTTGTGGTTTGGAAAGGTTATGGTATTGAAGGCTTAGCCTGCGCCAATGCCTTAGCGGCGATCGTGCAGTATACATTACTGCGCATGGAGCTTAAAAAATCTGCCCCCTACGTTTTAGCTGAATCACTCTGGAAGCCCTGCGGACAAAGTATCTTCGGTTCGTTGTTGATGGGTGGTATTGCGTACCAGATTTTTCATTTCGTAAATCCTCTGTTACACGGTTGGAATGTATTAAATTCCAAAATCGCATTATTCACGGCGATGAGTCTTGCCGCAGTAATCGCGGCAACCGCCTATGCGGCCATGCTTTATTGGTGGAAGTATCCAGAGCGTGATATGATGACGGATGCACTGAACAAAGTTAAGCATCGCTTCGGTATGAAAACCGACGCTTAGGTTATTTTTTACGATACTTGAAATTGAGTGCCGCTAAGATGGCTACCGTCTCTGTATCGGCTTCGCCATTGACTTTAGAACTTCTAAAATGTCGCTGAAAGGCTTCGAGTGCTGACTTGATGGTGTTTGAGCTAAAGTTTTCGGGCTGATATCCGTAGGTCTTGAGCATATCGAAGATCACAGAGTTGCTCGGGATTTTTTGGGTATAAAGAATTTTAAAACGTGCGACATCGACATCATCGGGCCAAGCACCCACGCCGCTTTCAGCTAAAAGTTTCCAGGGGAAGTTACTGCCCGGATCTACTTTACGTCCGATGGCGATGTCCGAATGTGCCAGCACGTTCGTCGCCGGGATTTGATGACGCTTAACAATATCGAGTGAAAGATCGATGACTTTGGATATCTGCTCTTTAGGATACGCTTTAGTGTTACCATCAAGATTGACGATTTCGATGCCGACGGATGATTGATTCATACTTTTAATATTCAGCCATTTACTTTTACCGGCATGGGAGGTCGAAAATTCTTCCGCAGCTAATTTGAAAACCCTGGGTGTGACTTCATCGCTCACTAAATAATGAATACCGACCTTATGCTGTGGGTCTTTGCCACGGAGTATCTCTAGGGCCGAGGGCAGGGGCGCAGCGGTGTGATGTAGGATAAGGTAGGTAACTGGGACCGAACGCGGCAAGATGGCTTCGCAACTTAAGCACTGATCAGCGGGGTAAGTGCCCGCCACTGCCGGCATTTTATCGGTTTGAGTCGCACAACCGACCATGAGCACCACCATAATTACCGATAGGCAGACTGAATCAAATGAGTGTTTTCGTGCAAACATTGTACGTATTGATCATAGCCTATAGGGTGACAGGATAGACCCCAAGATTAATCATATTTAATTGATATAATGCCAGTATTTATTATAGTATAGTCAATTAGACATAATGTATATTGTGCGAAATACAAGATTGGGTCGGTCTGGGTTTGGTAATCGGCTTGCCATTTACATGATTGAGAACAGTCATATAAAAACCCCTATGAAAGTTGCACGACACGTTATTGAAGCCCGCCGCGAGGCAATTGCAAAGCTACTCGGAAATGTTGGCTATGTCCCTGTCCTCGAAATCTGTAAGCACTTTAATGTTTCTGAAGCCACCGCACGCCGTGATCTTACAGAATTAGAAAGCCAGCGCCGCTTGACCAGAACTCATGGTGGTGCGCTATCAGACTTTAATAGAAACTTCCCGCCACTCGATTCACGTAAAACTGAAGAAGCTGAGGCTAAACAAAAAGTCGGATTGAAAGCATCCACCTTTGTTAAGGCTGGTATGACCATCTATATTGATTCTGGTTCGACTGTACACTGTGCTGCTGAAGCCATTGTCGCGGCGCGTATTCCTGATTTACAAATTATCACTACGAGTATTCCAACCGCCCAGTTGGTTTGCACATTACCCGGCGTTGAAGTTTATATTCCCGGCGGATTATATCTTGCCCAACAAGCGATGGTTGCCGGTGATCGCACCTTGGAAGAAGTCGCGCGTTGGAATTTTGATTTAGCCTTACTCGGTGCTCAAGGCATTGATGAAAACGGTCTGTGGAATTCTCAGCGCGATATTTCTCACCAGCAACGTGAAGTAATCCGTCGCAGTGACCAAACACTAATTTGTATGCATAAATCCAAACTCGGCCGCTCGGGTCCTAGTGCCGTGACGCGTGATATTGCCCCTTTATATTTAGTTGTTGATGCGGATGCTGCGATGGTCGCCAAGGCCAAAGTTAAAATGTCAGCCCAGCACATCATTACTGCTTAATTTTATCACCCACCCTACTCGTGAAAAAAAATATTATCTACTTGGTCGCTAACGGCGATCTTCGTGCTTCCGCTAACCAGAAGTGTGAAAAAGAACAGTTAGCGATGGAGGCGAAATTGATTTCTGCCCTCCGCGTGCTTGGTTATACCGTAAAGCGTGCGCACGGATATCGCTCTGATGTGAAGCACAGCTTCATCGATTCTCAAAAATACGGTATCCAAGTTTTCAGCAAGATTCCCCAAGAAGCTCCTGTCATTGTCGCCGAAGCAGTCTGGCAATACTCTCACCATATTCTGCCTGGTTTGTTAACTCACACGGGTCCTATCTTAACGCTGGCAAATTGGTCAGGCGTTTGGCCAGGTCTCGTGGGTATGTTAAATCTCAATGGTTCGCTCCTCAAAGCAGGCGTTAAATTCTCCTCGTTATGGAGTGAAGATTTTACCGATGAGAAATTTAAAAACGGTTTAGTGGCTTGGCTCAAGAAAGGTGAAGTTAAGCATCCCACCCCTCATGTAAAAACATTGCGCAGCCCGCTTGCAGGTGCTGACGCATCGGTCGGCCGTCGCTTCGCCCAAGATTTTCGTTCCAAAAAAGCCATCATGGGTGTCTTCGACGAAGGTTGTATGGGTATGTATAACGCCATCATCCCTGACGAAATCATTCACCCTACCGGAGTTTATAAAGAACGTCTCAGCCAGTCTTCGCTTTATGCAGAGATGTTAACCGTGAAAGACGCCGAAGCGCAGAAGGCTCTCAATTGGTTACTCAAAAAAGGAATGAAATTTGCTTGGGGTAAGAATGAAAAGACTGAGCTCACCAAAGCTCAAACCCTAGCCCAGTTGAAAATGTACATCGCCGCCGTGCGTATTGCTGATGACTTCGGCTGTGCCACCATCGGTATTCAGTATCAACAAGGTCTTAAGGATCTCGCCCCCGCTTCGGATCTAGTGGAAGGTCTCTTGAATAATCGTGAGCGCCCTCCTGTCTTTGATCGCAGCAACAAACGTGAATTGTTCAAAGGTGAAGCTCTCCCTCACTTTAACGAAGTCGATGAGTGTGCCGGTCTTGATGGTTTAATCACTTATCACTTGTGGAAGAAATTAGGATTCGAACCAGAGAACACTCTGCACGATTTACGTTGGGGCCGTCAGTACGTTGGTCCATCAGGCAATAAGATGATCGATGAGTATGTCTGGGTCTTCTTAATTTCTGGTGCCGCTCCGGTACAACATTTCATCGGTGGATATAAAGGAACAGTTTCGGAAAGACAGCCGGCCATGTATTTCCGTTTAGGTGGTGGCACGGTTAAAGGTGTTTCCAAACCAGGTTGGATTGTTTGGTCCCGTATTTTCGTTCTCGATAATGAACTTCACGCTGACTTGGGCATCGCCGAAGTCATTGCCTTGCCTCAGGCGGAAACCGAGGATCGTTGGCAGAAATCGACTCCCCAGTGGCCAATCATGCACACCGTACTCTCGGGTATTTCTCGCGATGAGATGATGGCACGTCACCCCTCTAACCACATTCAAGTGGTCTACACACCCTCCCCTGCTGGCGCAAAACGCGGATTATTGGCCAAAGCAGGCGCTTTCCAAGAATTAGGCATTAAGGTGTCCCTTTGTGGTAAGTACTAAGATGAGTACCGAAGCGAAGGATTTAAATCCGCTCTTAGAGCTCTCCCATCAAATGGGTTCACCCTCATTGCGCATGGCAATTTTGGGTGAAGGCAATTCATCTCTCAAACTGAACGACGAAACCTTCGCTGTAAAAGCCTCGGGTACCAATCTAGAAAAACTACAAACATCGGATGTCGCTGTTTGTCGCTTTGATAAACTTCTACCACTGTTTAGTGAAAAAGATTTAAGCGACGCAGCGATTGATAAAGCTTTGTTTGATTCGCGCGTAGATTCGAATGCCAAAAAGCCTTCGATTGAAGCACTCTTCCACGCGTGGCTCTTAACTCTGCCTGGCGTCAACTGCGTGGGTCACGTTCACGCGATTGCGGTAAATCAAATTCTTTGTTCTCCGCGAGCCAAGGAATTTGCAACGCAGCGTTTATTTCCTGACGAAGTTGTCCTTTGCGGAACTGAGTCCGTTTTAGTGCCTTACGTGGATCCAGGTTTAAGTTTAGCTAAGGCGATTCGTGATGAAACTCTCTTGTATGTTCGTCGTACCGGACGTGAACCCAAAGTTATTCTCTTAAAGAATCACGGAATCATCGCCGTGGGATCCAATCCCAAGGCCGTCATGGGCACCTTGCTCATGGCTGAAAAGTCTGCGCAAATATTTGTTGGTGCAGCAACACTGGGTGGTCCTGATTTTATGTCAGCCGGACAAGTCGAACGTATTGCGGGTCGACCCGATGAACATTACCGCCAAAAAATGCTCGGACAATAATGTCACACTACCTTGCCATTGATTTAGGAGCTGAGTCGGGTCGCGTTATCCGTGGGTCACTCCGTGCTGGCAAATTAAGTATGACCGAAGTCCATCGTTTTTCGAACGGTGCAATCAAAAGTAAAAATACTCTGCGTTGGGATTTTCCCCGACTAATCAAAGAAATTGAAATCGGTTTACAGAAAGCCGCCAAACTCGGGCCTGTGAAATCCATTGGTTGCGATTCTTGGGGCGTGGATTATGTTTTGATTAATCGCGCCGGAGAAGTCATCGACCTGCCTTATTGCTACCGCGATGAAAGAACCGACGCCACTTTTGCTGAAGTCCAGAAAAAGCTGTCTCCGCAAAAGATTTTTAGCGCTACGGGTATTGGGTCTCTTTCCATCAATACGCTTTATCAGTTGTATGCTGATCTTAAAACTCGTCCAATGGTTCTAAAGAATACCGACAAGTTCTTACTGATGGGTGATGCCGTGAGTTGGAAACTTACCGGAAAAATCCGTGCGGAAGAAACGTTGATATCGGGTAGTCAATTATGGGATACCCGTAAAAATAACTGGGCGTGGCCTTTGATCGATAAGTTAAATATCCCTAAACATATTTTCCCGGAGACCATTCAGCCCGGAAAAGTTATCGCGAACCTTTCACCGGCTTTAGAAAAGAAAACTAAACTTAAAAACGTTCAGGTAGTAGCTGTATGCGCTCATGATACCGCTTCAGCGGTGGCTGCCGTACCTGCGCCTAAGGGAAATCAATGGGCCTACCTTTCGTCCGGAACATGGTCGTTACTCGGCGTTGAGCTCAGCAAGCCGTTAATCAATGAGGCTGTGCGTAAGGCTAATTTTACCAATGAAATCGGGCATAATCGTACCACTCGATTCCTTAAATGTTTGGTGGGACTGTGGATTTTACAGGAATGTCGCCGCGAATGGATTAAGACGCATAAGAATTTAGACTACACAAGTATTACTCAACAGGCTCAAAAGTCTCCTGAGTTACGTTCCTTGATTAGACCTGATGATAGTCGATTTTCAAAAATGGGTAGTATGGTTAAAAAGGTTCAAGACTACTGCCGCGAGACCCAGCAACCTATTCCTCAATCAATCGGTGAAATCAGCCGCTGTATTCTAGATTCCTTAGCGCTACTTTATTGTGAAGAGCTAGATGGGCTTGAAAAACTCGCCCGTCGAAAAATAAAACAACTTCATATTGTCGGTGGTGGATGTCGTAATGACGTCTTAAATCAAGCCACGGCTAATGCCACGGGTCGCGTCGTTGTAACGGGCCCGGTTGAAGCCACAGCCATGGGAAATATTCTTGTGCAAGCGATGGCGACCAAGGAACTAAAAAATATCGAAGCGCTCCGCCAAGTGGTTCGTCGATCCAATCAATTTATGACCTTTAAGCCAAAGTCCGCCGCACCCTGGACCAAAGCCTACACTCTTTTCAAAAAACTTCCTAAATCTTAATACAAAAAATATCATGTGCTCATTAAAATATGTATCTAACCTTTGGAACGACGCTGAAGTCGCCAAGCTTGATCCGGTTGGACGATTAGTATATCGATCCAACAAGTTGGGCGCCGATCAGCGCATCACCAATACCGGTGGTGGTAATACTTCTTCGAAGACCACGGAAAAAGATCCGTTATCTGGCAAAGCTGTACCCGTTTTATGGGTTAAAGGTTCTGGCGGCGATTTACGTACGTCTACTCGCGAAAATTTCTCCTCACTCTACCAAGACAAACTCATCGAATTACAAGCGGTGTATGCTGCACGTGCGGATAAGGGATTAAAGTCCCAGGCTGAAGATGACATGGTCGCTATGTATAATCATACGACTTTTAATTTAAATCCTCGCGCCTCATCAATCGACACTCCACTCCACAGCTTCTTACCAGGTAAGCATGTCGACCACATGCATCCTAACGCGATTATTTCTATTGCTGCTTCAAAGAATTGCGAAGCCCTAACCCAAAAAATCTTTACTGGTAAAATGGCGTACGTAAAATGGATGCGTCCTGGATTTGAATTAGGATTAGCGATGCAGGATATTGCACGCAAAGAGACATCAACCAAGGCCATCATGATGGGTCAGCACGGATTCATTTCATGGGCTGATGATGATAAAGCCTGTTACGAACTTACTCTTTCGATGATTGAGCAAGCCGCTGCTTATATCGAGTCACAGTACCAATCCAAAGGTGGTGATGCGAAAGCTTTTGGTGGTGCTAAATATCAAACCCTCGATGCTGCTAAACGTAATGAAGTCTTAGCGAAAATTTTGCCTTGGCTCCGTGGTCAGGTCTCTCAAGAAAAACGTTTTATTGGAACGGTACAGGATGATGAAAAGATTTTACGTTTCGTTAATTCGAGCGACGCACCTCGCTTGGCAGAATTAGGTACATCCTGCCCCGATCACTTCCTACGTACGAAAATCAAACCACTCTATATTGATTGGAATCCGCAAAAAGAAGACGTCGCTGCGCTTAAATCTAAACTCCAATCCGGTTTAGATAACTACCGCAAAGATTACGCGAAGTATTATAATGCCTGCAAACGTGCTAATTCACCTGCGATGCGTGATCCAAATCCTACCGTCGTACTTATTCCAGGTGTCGGCATGGTTGCTTGGGGCAAAGATAAGTCCGAGTCTCGTGTTACGGCTGAGTTTTATAATTGTGCCGTTGAAGTCATGCGTGGTGCAGAGGCAATCGACCAGTATGTTGCCCTGCCCCAACAAGAAGCTTTTGATATCGAGTATTGGTTATTAGAAGAAGCCAAACTGAAGCGCATGCCTGCCGAGAAAGAATTAGCGCGCCAAATTATTATCGTGGTCGGCGCAGGTTCGGGCATTGGTAAAGAAACCGCACACCGCTTAGTTAAAGAAGGTGCTCATATTGTTTGTGTGGATAAAAATGTTGAAGCTGCCCAAGCCACGGCGAAAGAAATTACCGATAAGTACGGTATTGGTATCGGTGTTGCTGGTACCGGACTCTCCAATTGCGGTCCAGCCATCGGCTTGGCGGGTGACATCATGGATCGTAACTCTATTCGTCGCATGCTCGATGAAGTCGCCTTGGCCTACGGCGGTTTCGATTCCATCTGTGTTACTGCCGGTATTTTCGTATCACCTGATACCTCTGGGCACATTCCTGACGATAAGTGGGCTCTGACATTTGCTTTAAATGTAACAGGCAGTTACTTGGTTGCAGATGAAGCTTTCAAGACCTGGAAGGAACAAGGCCTGCGCGGAAATATGGTGCTTACGACCAGCGCAAATGCCGTTGTCGCTAAGAAAGGCTCCGTGGCCTACGACACTTCCAAAGCTGCCGCCAATCACCTCGTACGCGAACTAGCCATGGAGTTGTCCCCTCTCATTCGTGTTAATGGTGTTGCGCCTGCAACCGTTGTTCAAGGTTCAGCGATGTTCCCCCGCGATCGTGTTATCGCATCGTTAGCTAAATATAACATTCCTTACACCGATGATGAAGCATCTGAATCGCTGACGACTAAATTATCTCAGTTCTATGCTGAAAGAACTCTCACGAAGAATCCGATTACTCCCGCTGACCAAGCCGAGGCGTATTTCTTATTAGTTTCTAATCGCCTAAACAAAACCACTGGCCAAGTGATCACAGTCGACGGTGGCTTACACGAGGCTTTCTTAAGATAATCTGTGCGCGTTTCCCTATTCATTCCGTGCTTCATCGACCAGCTTACCCCACAGGTAGGTTTGGCGACGGCTAAGATTTTGAAAAAACTCGGCCAGGAAGTTGAATTTAATTCCAGTCAAACCTGTTGCGGTCAGCCCTCTTATAATTCCGGACAATGGGAAATCGCTAAAGAAGGTGCGATTCGTAGTTTAGAAGTTTTTAAGGATGCAGAGGTGGTTGTCGGGCCTTCCGGTTCATGCGTGGCGATGATGAAGAAGTTTTATCCTGAACTTCTCCAAGGCACGAAATATGAAGCAGAGGCGAAAAGACTATCTCAACGCACGTTTGAATTTTCTGATTTCGTTGTTTCGCAATTAAAGATTACGGATGTCGGTGCTACTTTGAATAAAAAAGTTACCTACCATGATGGTTGTCACGCCTTGCGCGAATTAAGACTCAAAGAGGAGCCACGTAAATTATTACGCGCAGTTAAGGGTCTAGAATTAATCGAAACCGAAGAGGCAGAATCATGCTGCGGCTTTGGCGGCTTATTTGCTGTGAAATTCCCGATGATTTCTACGGCCATGGTACAAGTAAAAGCCGGTGCCCTTGCCCGAACGGGAGCCGACTACATTGTTTCATCCGACCCATCCTGCTTACTTCAGATTGGCGGATGGCTATCACGCGAAGGCAAAGTCATTAGACCTCTGCATATTGCCGAGCTCTTAGCGATGGGGATCGACCATGACTAATTCAAAAACCATTTTCATTAAGGAATCTACGCTGACGAGTGCCGACGGCGACCAACGTCAGTTTATTCGTACCGCGCTGGGTGGTTACTATAAAAATCGTGATTTATATCAGGCAAGGTATCGCAATTGGGAACTGGCCCGCGATGCGGCCTCACTCGCTAAATGGTCAGCCGTAAATAATTTAGCCGAAGTCTTAGAAAAGTTTGTCGCAAAGTTTGAATCTAATGGCGGCAAGGTTCATTGGGCACGTGATGCAGCTGAAGCACGAGAAATTATTTTAGATTTATTGGCTAAAGCGAATGCTAAAGCCGTCATTAAATCGAAGTGCATGACCACCGAGGAGATTCATTTAAACGACGCGCTCGAAAAAGCGGGTTATGGAGTCGTCGAAAGTGATTTAGGTGAATTCATTCAACAATTACGCGGGGAAGCTCCTTATCACTTCGTCTTCCCTTGTATGCATTTAAAGCGTGAAGCGATTAGCGATTTGTTTACCAAGAATCTCGGAACCGCGGCGACTGACAGTCCGGAAGAACTTACGATGATTGCACGGAGACATTTACGTAAACTTTATATTACAGCCGATGTGGGTATTACGGGGGCGAACTTTTTAGTCGCTGATACCGGCCAAATTTCAATTACCGAGAACGAAGGTAATGCCCGTTTAACGGCCGCGATGCCGCGGGTGCATATTGCGCTCTCAGGAATCGAAAAAGTGATTAATACTATAGACGATCTCACTGTCTTGCTGCCCATGTTAGCGACGGCGGGTGCAGGTCAGCCGATGACTTGTTATAATACCCTTTATGCTGGGCCTAAAAAACCAGGTGAGCGTGATGGTCCAGAAGAGTTTCATTTAGTCTTATTAGATAATGCTCGTACTCAGATATTAGCGGATCCTGAACAACGCGATTCGCTCCATTGTATTCGCTGTGGTGCTTGTTTAAATGTTTGTCCGATCTTTAAAAATATTGGCGGACATGCTTATGGTACCACCTACCAAGGTCCGATTGGTTCCGTAATAACGCCTCATCTTCGTGGTCTCAAGGATTGGAATCACCTTTCAGGTGCCTCGTCACTCTGTGGTGCGTGTACCGATGCCTGCCCGGTGCGTATAGATTTGCACCATCACTTATTACAAAATCGACGCAATGCTGCGAAGGTCGTCCCTAATCTATTTGACCGTGTTTTCCATGGTACATTTAATTTTGTTATACAACGCCCGGCGATATTTTCTTTCGGTGGAAAAGTTTTTCGAAAAACTTTCGGACTATTGAAGCACTTGCCTATTCCTTATTTAGGTACCTGGCTCAAGTCCCGAGATTTACCGGCAATCCCTCAAAAATCATTTAGAGAAGTATGGAAGGATTCTAAAAATGTCTGAAGCTCGTAAAGAAATCATGGGCCGTATCCGCGAGGCGCTAAAAACTCCTTCGCCTAAGCCACATTTAAAAGGGGAATCTACCAAGGTTACAGGCAAAGCGTGGCTGCCTGAAGTCGGCGATACTCAAGTGGAAATCATGACCCTACTTTCTGATAATTTAGCGAAGCTGAAAGCCAACTTCCACCTAGTCGAAAACTTAGATCAGGCCATATCCTTGGTGAAAGATTTAGCACAAAAGAAGAATTGGAAGAACATCGCCTATCATAAGGACGAACTCGTGACGCCGGTCGCTCAAGCAATCGATGGCGAATCCTGGGCAGTAGAAGACTCTTTTTCAAAAGATAAACTTGAGGCAGCCGATGTCGGGCTGACGTCTTGTGTGTCCATTGTAGCTCAATTCGGAGCAATTTTGGTCTCGAGTGAGACATCGGGTGGTCGCGGATTATCTATTTTGCCTCCCGTGCACGTCGTGATTGCGAAGGCCGACCAAGTTGTACCCGATTTGGCTGCCTGTTTTGAGCAAATTAATGTCCAATTTAAGGGTAAAATGCCGAGTATGCTATCTTTTATCACTGGTCCAAGTCGGACGGGCGACATTGAGCGCATCCTAGTTCTAGGTGCTCACGGTCCGAAGGAATTATATTTAATATTAGTCCGCTAAAACTTCGGGACGGGGTATTAATTTTAGTCATCCGAAATACAACAGATTGTTGTGATGTGGCATTGACACTCAGGGGCGAGTCATCAATTCAAACTATTCCGCATGCAGAATTTCTCAAGTCAGTGCCTAGATCAAACTAGGGCTCTTCTGAAAATTAACCTCAGTTCGATTACACCGGACGGGTCTATACAGCCCGTGGCTGGTGAGACGAGTCGGGCTGACGAGCCTGGCCACGTGGCCCTCGCTCTAGGTGAATATTTTCGCGCCACCGGCGACCTCGTATTCGAGCGCCAAAGCATCCCTGAATTAGCTGCGCGAACGATTACCGCTCAGGTTAAACTCTCGCAAGGGTCTGATAACGGTATGGCTTTCGCCTGTTTAGGACTTCTCGCTTTTGGCTCTACCCGTGAGCGTAATCCGGTTTGGGAAATTCTCAGTCCCGATATCAGAAAGTTAATCGATGAACGTTTAGCAGTGACGCACGATCACCATGATCACGTGCAAGCATTCGATATCGCTAAAGCGGTATGTAGATTTTCTTTCGGCTTGTCCAAAAAAGATGAGACGGGCGCGTTGGTGGATCGTTTTATTGAACGCATCGGTGCAGCCTCGACAGGCGGATTTCATGATGACGCTTCGAAACAAGCTCATGCGGATAACTTCGGTGGTACATTCGATCTCTATGGTGTCGTGGCACTCATTTTTATTCGTCAGGCATTACAATTACATGCCAATAGCCAAGTTCGAGATGCTAAATTGCCGAAGTTACGTACGGTAGCTGAAAAATATTTACGAATCATTTTAGAAACCGTGCGGGAGGATGGTCTGGGTTGGACGTACGGACGCGGCATTGGCGCGTATGCACAGATGCATTGTGTCACACTCATCTTACAAGCCTTACGTGATCGTTTAATTTCTTCTGATAAAGAACCCCTCGCCCGCGATTTAGTTCGTCGCCTGTATACCCATTTCTTTACCACGTTCTTCGATATGGAACATGGATCAATCGTGATTCGCGATACGGAACGCGACACGATACCAGGTCACACCACGCGTATGGCGAATTTCGACGCGGCGCGCTATCTTTCGCAGTGGTCACGATTGGCTAAAACAATCGGCGGCAGTATGAATGTAGCTCCAGCGAATAAAGGATTAGTTTGTCGCTTCTACTCTTTCGATAAAAGTCCACGTAAAGAACAGGGTTTGTTATCCTACTCGGACGTTGATTCAGGCGTGAATATTCTCATTCCGATTGTTTCCCAAGGTTCCCATAAGTTCTGCGATTCCCTCTCATTCCCTCACATGCCCGGAGTGTTCGATTGGCCAAGTAATTCTTATACCAGTCCGTTTCTTCCTGAATATACGATTGGCGGAAAAATATATACACCCTCGTTTTACGGCAAGAACATGCAAGTGGTTATGGGCACCAAGTCTGGTACCTATCACTTTAAATATGACCAGCCTGACTTGATTGATCATACCGAAAAACTTTCCAGCGGTTTAGCTTCGATGAAAGTAGATTGGGAGTTTACTGGTGGAAAAATAACTGGCCGTTTCACCTTAACGCCTAAGGTCGCGCTAGTTTTAGAAAACTTCCGATTCGTTCTACCCATCGCCGCCCTCCACTCCCGAATGGTTTCAGCGGGTGCATTGATGCTCGGACCCGAATCGCATCGTTGTGAAATTTTACGTGATGATTTTCACGGTGAATGGCTGGAAACAAAAGTGGTCAGTGAAGATCCTAAACATAAGAGCCTATTTGGAAAAATTCATTATTATCAAATCTTGGAGCGTGATAAAACGCTGAGTCTTCGTCCAGGCATTGGGTACAATTTTGAAGTTGTATTGCAGCCTGACGTTGTCCGTCTGTAAACGGTTTCTAGCTCCTAGGTAGGTCATTATCGCCTCCTGGATGTTTCCAGGATTGTCAGTTCCGTCCAAGCCTACTATCTATCCCTTTGTCTCATGACACGTCCCTTTTACATCACTACCGCGATTGATTATGCCAATGGTGCACCTCACCTTGGGCATGCCTACGAGAAGGTTTTAGCTGATGTTATTTCCCGACACCAAAGAATGTCGGGATACCAAGTACATTTTCTTACCGGACTGGATGAACACGGCCAAAAGGTTCAGCAGACCGCACAGAAGCGTGAAGTGAATCCTCAGGCATTTGTTGATGAAATCGCCGAAATCTTTAAAACAATGCTCAAATCGTTGAATGTTTCCAACGACGACTATATTCGTACTACTGAGTCCCGCCACAAGTTAGTAGTTCAAAGTTTTCTGCAGAAACTCTACGACCAAGGTTTAATTTATTTAGGCAAAAAGACCGATTGGTATTCTACTCGTCAGGAACAGTTTTTGACCGACAAGGATCGCGACGTGGATGGAAATTGGCCCGAGATTTATGGTGAGGTAACGCAAACTACTGAGGAAAATTATTACTTTAAGTTATCACAGTACCAACCCTGGCTGATTGAGCATATTAAAAGTCACCCCGATTTCATAAACCCTTCTTTCCGTGCTAAACAGGTTCTTGAATTTCTCAAAGAGCCTTTAAACGATTTATGTATTTCGCGTCCCAAGTCTCGACTGACCTGGGGAATCGAACTACCCTTTGATAATCATTTCGTAACCTATGTTTGGTTTGATGCGCTGACCAATTATTATTCAGCAGTGGCGGATAAAAATCTCTGGCCTGCGGATGTTCATGTTATCGGTAAAGACATTTTATCACCTCCGCATGCGGTTTATTGGCCATGTATGCTCAAGGCACTGAATATTGATCCACCCAAGCAGCTTCTGGTGCACGGTTGGTGGACGGTAGATAGCAAGAAGGCCTCCAAGAGTGAAGGAAATGCCAACGACACCTTAAATTTAATCCAATCGCATGGCGCTGATGCCTTCCGCTATTATTTATGCCGAGAGATGGTCGTCGGACAAGATGCGGACTTCTCACACAAGACCTTCGGTGACCGCTACAAAGCTGACTTAGCTAATAATCTCGGAAACCTGGTGAACCGTCTGCTTAACATGGTGGGCCGAAATTATGCAGGCAGCATTCCTGCTCCGAGCGCTGATGAAGACTTAGAGAAGTCGTTGCGCGATTTGTGGTCAGTCACGCAGAAAAAGTATTTTGATTCTTTTGCAAGTTATCAAATCAGCCACGCGCTTGAATCGCTCTGGGTATTTGTCAGTGCGATGAATGCTTTTATTGAAACCCGGGCACCGTGGAAATTAGCGAAGTCGACTGACCCTCAAGACAAGGCCCGCCTTGACTCGTGTCTGGCTTATGTGGCGGAAGGTCTGCGATTAGTAGGAACTGTTTTATTACCCATTATGCCCGAGTCTGCTGCTAAACTTCTCGTAAATATCGGTCAGCCAGTACCCACTCATTTCGAGGGACAACTTAACTGGTCGACCGTTTGCACGGGTAAAAAGGTGTCAGAAAAATGCATACTTTTCCCGCAAAACGATGATTCTGCGCCAGGAGTGAAGGCATAGTTAGACAATTCGATTTTACTCTCTACTGTGAACGAGGTGGTTAATCCAACTTCCAGTGAATTAAGTAATCCCCTGCTCGCTGCAGAAAAAGCATCGGCGGGCATGGGTTATGTATCACTTACATTTCAAGTCTCGGAATTGGATCCCTTGGCGGTATTAGAAACGCTTAATGTATCTGGTCCGCGAAGTTATTTTGAAAACCCTTCCCTGCACCAAGCCCATGCTACTGGTTCGCCTTTAGTTGAATGGAAAGGTCGCGGAAAAAATCGATTCAACGAAGCGGATGCTTGGTTAAGAAATCTTAATTCCACTATTCAATCCATCGGTGGCCTACCCCGCGTGATTGCCAGCTTTCCTTTTTATCCAGGTGGTGATGAAAATGATTTAGATTCGCATTTATTTTTACCGACTTGGCAGGTGGTGACGGATACCGGTGTGACGACTATTACGCTTTGCGAAAAAGCCACTCCAGGATGTGCCGATAAATTATTAAAACAAGTGGAGCAGTTCCGCGGGTTTATCTATCAAGCCCATCCCCAGCCTGTTCATCAGTCTTCGGCTACGGTTTTAAGCGAAGTCGGCGGCGCCTGGTTTCCCTCAGCGGTTAAGCGTGCAACTGAACTGATTAAAGAAGGTGCCTTCGAGAAGATTGTCTTAACACGGGCTTTTGATTGGAGAAAAACTGAGAATTTTAATGTGTTCGGCACCCTTCATCGCCTCCGTCGGGCGAATCCGAACTGTAATATTTTCCTTATTAATGAAGCTGAAGCATCTATGGTTGGGGCGTCTCCGGAGACTTTAATTGCCTTATCGGATTCGAATCTGAAGACCGAAGCGGTAGCGGGTACAACGCGTCGGGGCGATTCAGCATCCGAAGATGCAAGTTTAGCCAAAGCACTTTTAGCGAGTGATAAGGATCAAAGAGAGCATAGCGCAGTGACGGCATCCATTTTACGACGTTTGAAAATGGTCGGTGTCGTCGGTGCAGCCACGCAAACGCCAGAATTACTACGCTTAGGTAATGTCATGCACATTCGTACTCCCGTGATTGGTAAGTTATCGGCTGATCGCAGCTTTTTAGAGGTAGCGGGTGAATTACATCCCACACCGGCGGTCGGAGGTAAACCACGGGATTTAGCACTACCCTTTATCCCAGGCTTTGAACCACATTTACGTGGACTTTACACCGGAGCAGTAGGTTGGATTCAGTCCGACGGCAAAAAAGGAAATCTCTATGTGGCGCTTCGTTGTGCACGTATTTTAGGTAACACCGCTCGCGTTTACGCCGGTGCAGGAATTGTAGCGGGGTCAGATCCCACGCTGGAGAGCGTCGAAACGGAGATGAAGTTAAAGACAATATTAGATTCTTTAATTTAAATGAAAATTATTGTTCAGCGTGTGCTGTCCGCCTCGGTAGCGGTAGATGATAAGACCGTTTCTGAAATAAAAAAAGGATACTTACTTTTAGTGGGTATTGGCGCAGCCGATACCACTGATGAGGTGCAAAGACTCGTGAGTATGATTATGAAAATGAGAATCTTTCCTGATGCAGAAGGTAAAATGCAGTACTCGATATCTGAGGTCGGCGGAGAAATTTTAGTGGTCAGCCAATTCACCTTACTTGCTAATTTCGCGAAGGGAAATCGGCCTTCTTTTCATGATGCAGCGAAGCCAGAAGTGGCTAAGCCCTTATTCGAGGGCTTCGTGGAGGGCCTAAGAGCACAATGTGAATCGAAGATTTTAACCGGAGTTTTTGGTGCTGATATGCAAGTTTCGCTCTGTAATGATGGGCCAGTCACAATCATTCTGGAATAATTATTTTGGATTTTCTTTGCTAGTTTGGTCATTATATCAAAGTTACTCGCTATGCTTTCTGTGAGAATTATACCCTGTCTCGATGTCCATAATGGACGTGTCGTTAAAGGTATTAAATTTCAAGAATTGCGCGATGCCGGAGATCCCGTGGCTATTGCTGCGGCCTATGAGGCCCAAGGTGCTGATGAATTAGTTTTTTTAGATATCACTGCGTCGAGTGATGGACGTAAGACGATTGTTGAAGTGGTTGAGCGGACGGCCGACCAAGTTTTCATGCCCTTAACTGTGGGGGGTGGATTACGAACGCTGGAAGATATTCGAACCATGCTTAATGCTGGTGCCGATAAGGTTTCTTTAAATACATCCGCCGTACAAAATCCCGATTTAATTTTACAGGCATCCAAGAAATTCGGGAGTCAATGTATCGTCGTTGCGATTGATGCTAAACGCGTCGGCAAGAATCATTGGGAAGTTTTTACGCATGGTGGTAGAAACTCTACCGGGATGGACGTACTCACTTGGGCCAAAAAAATCCAAGACTATGGTGCTGGAGAGATTCTATTAACCAGTATGGATGCGGATGGAACGGCTGCTGGGTATGATGTTCCTCTCTGTTTGCGTGTCGCAGAAATGGTAGAATTACCCGTGATTGCGTCGGGTGGTGCCGGTAAGTTAGAGCACCTTGCTGACGTCGTGCAGAATGGCCGTGCGAGTGCAGTTCTCGCGGCAAGTATTTTTCACTTCGGAACTTATACCGTACGTCAGGCCAAAGAATATTTAAAGTCACAGGGGCTACCTGTACGTCTTTAATTCTTAAGCTTAGGCATTACCAAGACTTTATCTAGTCGATGGCCGTCCATGTCCATCACTTCAAAAATATGTCCGAGGCATTCCACGCGATCGCCCTCGACGGGAATGCGTCCCAGTGTGCGCATAATAAATCCGGAAATGGTGGTGAAACGACGTGACCCTTCATCGGTGAATTTTCCTTTGATACCTGTAGCCTCTTTAAAGTCCTCGAGTGAAATCATGGCATCGATAATCCAGCTACCATCTTCACGCTTACGCACTGGCTTGTTTTGATTGATGGCGGCACCCTCATTCGGAAGCTCGCCCATCACCGATTCTAGGACGTCATTTAATGTAACCACACCACGTACTTGGCCAAATTCATCAACCACCAGTGTGAGGTGAATTTTATCTTTACGAAAACGGGCTAAGAGTTGCGTGCCCGTGATATTAAGATTCACCGTAGGAGCTTCGGTCAGCAGATCTTTGATTTCGGCGTTACCAACGAGTGATAAATTAGCCCATAAACGTTTGACGGAAACGACCCCGAGTGGTCGGTCAGCAGACTCGCGAAAAACAGGAAACCAGGTGTGCCCAGAGGCGACAATCTTGCGCCAATTAATTTCTTCCGGGTCATTTAAATTTAACCAGACAACGCGACTACTGGGTGTCATTAATTGCTCGGCCGTAATTAAGTCTAAGGACAATGCACCATGCACCATTCGATGTTCTGAAGCGTGAAGTACGCCTGAGGCCATACCTTGGTCGACCATCATACGTAACTCATCCTCCGACATGGTATCCTCAGGTGTGCGTCGACGTCCAAACAGGAGTAGGACTAAATCTGCGCAACCACTTAAGAGCATTACTAGAGGTGAAGCCAGAGTCGCGACCCAGGCCATCGGCCGTGCTAAAGCTGAGGCAATAGATTCAGGTTTAATTAACGCTAAACGTTTTGGAACAATTTCTGCAAAAACGACCGTGATGGCGCCAATCAAAAAAGAAACCATCGCTTCAGCTAAAACTTGGCTATGTTCGCTCCCCCATTTCCACGAGAGTTGCGATAGCCAAGGACTTAGTTTTTCGGCTAGAGGGTGTCCGCCATAAATCGCGGCCACGATTCCACCAAAGGTCATCCCAATCTGAACCGTTGAAAGGAATTTATTTGGATCGGTAATTAAGGCTAGTGCTTTCTGGGCACCGGCATCTCCGTTTTCAGCTAATTTTGCCAAACGTCGACGGTTGGAAGATACCAACGCCATCTCTGCCATTACGAAAAAAGCCGTAATTAGGACGCAAATGCCGATGAGAATGTATTCCACAGGGTCGATTAAATGAAGATTGTGACCAATTCGTCAAATCTCGCTTGTTGATAGTCGTGTAAACCGTAGATTTTCCACGAATGGCCAAGCAATTCGACGCAATTATTATTGGTAGTGGCATTGGGGGGCTTAGTTTCGCCCTCAATTTAGCCCGCTATGGCCGTTCGGTTGCAGTGATAACTAAGAAGACGAGCAGTGAGTCCAACACCAATTGGGCTCAAGGTGGGATAGCCTGTGTGACCGACAAGACGGATGACTTTATGAGTCACGTTAATGACACGCTCACGGCGGGCGATGGATTGTGCGAACTTAATGTCGTAAAACATATTATTGAATCGGGGCCAGCACGGGTTGCGGAATTAATTGAGTGGGGAGTGAAATTTGAAAATGGTGCTGATGGAAATCCTGACTTAGGTCGCGAAGGCGGACACTCCAAACGACGAATTCTCCATGCCCGCGATATGACTGGTCGTGCAATTGAGTCGGCATTGATTCGTGCGGTGAACTTACAAAAGAATATCACGATTCTCGAACATCATTTAGCGATCGATTTAATTACCTTATCCAAAATTCAGAATTCTGTCGTGAACACTTTAGAAGATCGAGTAGTTGGAGTTCACGTTTTAAATACGAAACAAGGTAAGGTCGAAACTTTAGCGGCATCGGTAGTTGTTTTAGCAACCGGTGGAATTGGTCAGGTTTATCAATTCACGACGAATCCTGATATCGCTACGGGCGATGGTATTGCCATGGCCTATCGTGCCGGAGCAGAAATTAGAGACATGGAAATGGTACAGTTCCACCCCACGGCATTAAAGTCGTCGGACGGCAGTCGTGCTCTTATTTCTGAAGCCGTACGTGGTGAGGGCGCGATTTTAAGAGATATGAATGGCCGAGCATTCATGAAAGATTTCCATCCTTTGGGCGATTTAGCACCGCGCGATGTGGTCGCTCGTGCCATCGACTCGGTTATGAAACGCGATGGTGCCCCTCATGTGTTGTTAGACATCACCCATGTTGCACCAGGACATTTACCCGAACGTTTTCCGCATATCTATGCTACCTGTCTCAAGGCGGGTTTTGATTTAACGAAAGATTACATTCCAGTGGTTCCTGCGGCACACTATCTTTGCGGTGGCGTCACCACCGATCTGAGTGGTCGGACCACCTTGCCTGGTCTCTACGCGGTAGGCGAAGTAGCCAGCACCGGACTCCACGGTGCAAACCGATTGGCTTCTAACTCACTACTCGAAGCGGTAGTATTAGCGCACGATGGGGCGGCAGCGGCGGATAATGATATTAAAAATAAAGTAGATAATAACTTTATTCTACCGGCATGGGTTGATGGTGCCTTAGGCGATCCTGATGAACGCGTGGTGTTAACTCACAATTGGGATGAACTCCGTCGCACGATGTGGGACTACGTGGGCATCGTACGGTCCACCAAACGCTTAAAACGGGCACAAACACGTGTCCGTACACTGGGTGAAGAGGTTCGAGAATATTATTGGAACTTCAAAGTAGAACCGCGCTTACTTGAATTAAGAAATCTCATTCAAGTGGCGGAACTGATTATTGATTGCGCTTTGCAGCGCCATGAAAGCAGAGGTCTGCACTACACATTAGATTTTCCGACCCAAAGTAAGTCGCTTGTCCACTCGATGGTTCGTCGAAATTTAAATAGCCAATGAAAATTGCGATTGTGGGAGCTGGAGCCGTGGGTGGATGGTACGGAGGCCTGTTAGCTCTCAAAAGTCATGAAGTCTATTTCGTCACCCAGCGAGATTATGACATCATCAATCAGAAGGGATTATGCATGCGCGACGCTCAGGGAGACAAGGTTGTTAAGATCAAGAAAGCCTATCCAGACTGCATGAACATCGGCGTATGTGATTTGATTATCATTGCTGCTAAATCGACCGCTAACTCCACCCTGCCCGATTTTATAAAATCATTAGTTGGTCCAAACACCCTCTTGCTTACTTTACAAAATGGTATGGGAAATTGTGAGACCTTTGCGTCGATTATTCCCGCTGAGAGAATCGTCGCAGGCCTTTGCTTTGTGTGTATTAATCGTCTAAGCCCAGGGGTGGTTGAAAATACCCACTCGGGTTATGTTCGTATGGCTTCAGCTATAGGTTTGCCGAGCGAAGCGGTTAATCAATGTGTAGCATTGTTTTCTGATGCTGGGATTGACTGTCAGTCCGAACAGTCACTCAACGCTGTTCTATGGAAAAAGTTATGTTGGAATATTCCGTTCAATGGTTTGGCCATCGCTGCCGGCGGAATCACGACCGACAAAATTATGGCTCATGATTTACTGCGCGAACGAGCGATTAAGCTGATGAAGGAAGTACAGGCTGCTGCGGACGCCTGTGGGGTTCCGTTCAGGGATGAGCATATCGAGCGACAGTTGAAAGTGACAACTGGGATGGGTGCTTACCGACCTTCTAGTTTGATTGATTACTTAGAAGGCCGTGAGGTGGAAGTCGAAGGCCTTTGGGGTGAACCGCTTCGACGTGGGCAGGCCGCTGGCGTAAGCATGCCCGAACTCGCTCGATTAAAAACCGAGATAGAACTCAAACTAAAGTCTAGAGCGTAACTTACTTGGCGGCCGCTGTTACAACCGGCAATTCAGACAGAACATTATCAACGGCAGTCGCAGTTTTAGCCACACTCCAGAAACTGACCGGTACGGCGGAACCAGAGTCAGACGAAAAAACCTTTTGTCCCTGCTTATTAAAGAGACTCATGGAAAGTGAGATGGAAACTTCCTCTCTGCGAATGCTGTTTCCGTTATTTGAAATATGCCAAGTACTGCGGAGGGTAGCGTCGGCATCAGTTTTAGTCTGAGTGACCGTGTAGCCTCGACTTCTTAGTTCCCCTTCGGCGGTTTCAACAACAGTGGAGTTAAATTGGATCACATTAGACGAATCCGAAGTCTGTGGAGATTCGACGTAAACTTTGGTGAAGTTGATTGATTTTTGTGCTCTCGGGCTCGAACTGCATCCAATAAAGGAAAATGCAATTGAAACTAAAACTAGGGGGGTAAACCTTGTGAAGTGCATAAGTTGTGTATGACTGAGGCTGGAGATTTAACAAGTCGAGAGATAGGGTCAATTCATACAAATATTGAATATTATTATAATTCTTTACCGAAAATACCCCAAAATTAAACTTTAGAGAGTCATGCGTGCCCTAAAAGCCATCACCTTAGATCTAGTCGGAACCCTACTCACCCCCCACCCTTCGGTCGGTGCAGTCTATGCTGAGGCTGCTGCAAAATGCGGAGTGAGTATCCCTGTAAAAATTATCGATGAACAATTTCCCGCCGCGTTCAAAAGTGTTTCATCCAAACTAAAGGCCGAAGCATTTTGGAAAGAGGTCGTGGTCCGAACTCTGGGTGACAGTCTGCCCTATGAAAAAAGAGATGAAGTCGTTGAAAAATGTTGGACTGCCTTTGCCTCAGCTAAGTCTTGGCGACTCGCTCCAGGATCTATTAGTTCGCTCACTGCGCTAAGATTTTTAGGATTAAAGGTGTGTTTGCTTTCAAATACGGATGCCAGAATTCATCATGTTCTGAGAGAACTCGATCTACTTAAATTTATTGATGGAGTATTTTTAGCCGACGAAATCGGGTATCGAAAACCTGATGCAAGGGCTTTTCAACATGTGTCTCGCACGCTACAAATCCCCCTCAACCAACTCGCTCATATTGGTGATAATCCAGAGGAAGATGGTATCGGTGCACGGGATGCAGGTGTTTTAGGTATAATCGTGGGTGGTCGGCATGCCCCTGAAAATTGCTTACGTGCTGAAAAATTGGAGGAAATTCCTTATGTCGTACGCGCCGTTTTAACGGAAGGTAAAAAGAAAGGACGCTTTTCCAGAAACGTTACCAATCTACTAGCGAATTTACGCGGCCTACCTGAAGACAAGGGTCGATCCACTTTTCGTAGCAGCGTATCCATCGATGATGCGGTGACACAGGCTTTTCGAAAGTTACGACTAGATAAACCAGTGCCCGAGGATGCCATTGTCGCATCATGGAATAAATTATTACCCCTTAAGCTCTCCAGACGGTGCGCGCCATTAAGAGTCATCGAAGATGGCCGACTCATTATCCAATGTGAAAGTGCCGTGATAAAATCCGAAGCGCGATTTTTCGAAAAAAGTTTATTACAAAAAATCCGAGAACTTCCAGGTTGTCGCCAAGTGAAGGCGATTTCTTGGGTTACTGCTTAGGAAACTTTTCCTTCGGCTCAAACGGCTTAAGAAACGCATCCTTGAAGTCGTAGACATGAACGAAGTCTTCGATTTGATCGTCGGACGAACGTCCAAAAAGTCCAGTTTCTATTATGTTAAACACGATGTTACCCACATCGACACTTTTCTTGATACCCCAGTTATTTAACAAAGCAAAGGAGAGCGGTCCGTAGGTTTCTAAGGTATGAAGACGAAAGCCTTCTAAGAGTTCTTTGCCGGTAACATGCCGATTGGTTTTTCTACTACCCTTTTTTTCTTCGCCGTGAACTTGTTTTTGAGCGGCATCTAAAGCCATTCGCACGAGGTGATAAGACTGTGGACTGTAACGTGGGTCCTTTTCATGACAGAGTTTAATCGCTTCTTCGAAATTCATATTATAATTTTTTAAGCTCACTGAGGAGTCGAGCATTCTGCGCTTCAGTGCCAATGGTGAGTCGCAACCAACCAGTCATCCCATAACCCTTAAGCGGGCGGACGATGACACCGACTTTCTGTAATTTGATGAATACTTCTTCGGCATTAGGAATTTGCGTGGCTAGAAAGTTCGCTTTGCCGTCGATATATTTAAAACCCAATGCTTTGAGCCCTTGGCTCATTTGGTTAATGCCCTCAGCGTTGATTTTCTTGCTCTGGTTTAGAAACTCTTGGTCATCCAGAGCAGCTTCTGCGGCTGCCAATGCTGGTAAGTTAACATTAAACGGTTGGCGAACACGATTGAGTATTCCGCAAACTTCGCTCGAGCCCATAAGATAGCCAACGCGGAGTCCAGCTAGGCCATAAGCTTTGGAGAAAGTGCGAGTGACTACGATTTTGCGGCCAGCATTGATCAGTTCGCGCAAGTCTGCGGATGAATCAAGATACTCAGTATAAGCTTCATCTAAACAAAAGATAACGTGGTCGGGTAGTGATTTCGCTAAATCAACAATGTCTTGTGGATTGTCCGTTCCGCCTGTGGGATTGTTGGGACTAGCCAAAAACAGAATACGCGTTTTATCGGTAACCGCTGCACGCATTGCTTTCATGTCGTGACAGAAGTTAGGCATGGGCACTTCGACGGGCGTAGCGCCTTGCATGAGGGTTGCTAATTTGTAGACGACGAAAGCTTGAGATCCAAAAATAACTTCATTGCCAGGTCGCAAGAATGCTTGAGCCAAAAGTATCATCACTTCATTGGAGCCATTACCGATGACAAATTGGTTAGGCTGCATGGACCAAACTTTCGCAAGTTTTTCGCGTAAAAATGTGGAGCTACCATCTGGATAGAGGTGCGCTGAATCTAAAGCCTTTTTGGCCGCAGCTAATCCGAGGGGCGATGGACCTAACGGATTTTCATTCGAAGCCAACTTGATGACCGAACTGGGATCGAGACCAAATTCCCGTGCCACCACTTCAATAGGACGCCCAGCCTCGTAGACCGGCTGAGAGAGCACCTGATGATTGGCCAATTCGGAATAGGTCGGCATAAAGTATGAAATTAAACCGTCCTTGGCAATTTGGCAAGCGTCGGAACGCCCTCCCCGCTTGCTTAAATCAGATTTTTTATATTTGTTCGAAGGATGCGAATTATCGTTACAGGAGCCACCGGTTTTCTTGGCCGGGCTGTAGTCGAGGCCGCCCAACGCCGGGGGCATGATGTTTTAGCAATCGGTGGAAAGAACACTCTCTATCTCAGTGAGCCCGTCCGTTTTTTACAGATGAATCTTTGTGATGATGTAAAACTAGAATCCCTCATCCTCGAAGAATTTCCCCAGGCAGTGATTAATTGCGCAGGCTTAACCAAGGTTAATGACTGCGAATCTAATAAAGAATTAGCTACAGGGTTAAATGAGCATTTACCCAAAAAATTAGCACAACTTTCTTTTCACGTCGGCGGTAAACTTATCCATTTTTCTACAGATATGGTTTTTGACGGGAAGTCTGGTAAATACGGTCACACCGATCAGCCCCGACCACTCAACACTTATGCTGCAACTAAAGCTGCAGGCGAAGTCGCCGTATTGAATTATGGTCGAGAGCATTCGGCAGTCGTCCGAACGTCTGTTCTTAATGGCAATTCCTTCACCGGACAATTCTCACTGCATGAGCGACTTTTTCATGAGTGGGCTGCGGGTAAGGTAAGTTCGCTTTTTACCGATGAGATTCGTCAACCTGTCTCTTATAGTAATCTTGCTGATGTTGCAGTTGAGTTATGTGAAAGAACTACGCTCAATGGTGTTTATCACTGGGCTGGATTAGATGCACTCAGTCGTTATTCAATCGGTCAGAAAATTGCTGAGCACTTCGGTTTGAAATCAGAAAAATTATTAAAGCCAGTGACTCGGGAAAATATTACAGATGACCCCCTCCGCCCTCGTGACCTCAGCTTATTACTCCACCCCTTGGCTGGTAAACTTCGGACCCCGGCACAGACATTTATTGACCAATTAGGCGAATTACGCGTGCCCCGAGGCTGTGAAGACTGGTATGAGAAGGAAACTGGTCGAAAGGTAGTGCGTCTACTCCAAAAGTCGTTAGATTATTAATATGGATGTACTACCTCGCGAATGGTGCACTGCCGTAACTAATATGTCGGCCAATCTTTTGTTGCTCGATCATTATCCGCACCCGAAAAATATTCGCTATCGTCCCTTTGCTTGGTCGGAACCCGCTTACACTTTTGGTGTTTCCCAAGACTGGAAAAAATATCGCGCCGTGGTACCTCCACAAATGGCACTGATTCGTCGTTCAACCGGTGGTGGTCTAGTTTCGCACATGGAGGATTGGACATTTGCCATCGTCATTCCCACCGAGCACCCGCTGTACAAATCGGGTACACAAGAAGCGTATGAAACCGTGCATCAAGCACTTCTCGAATGTCTCTTGGCTCAAAAACTGAAAGTTAAATTAGTTCCGCTACCCAGTACTGAACGAGAATTCAAAGCGCCCGATCAATGTGAACACCACGCCGAGCCGCATGACTTAGTTTTAGTGGAGGATAATCGTAAAGTCGCAGGAGCCGCCCAAAAACGTAATAGAAACGGTATCTTAATCGAAGGTTACATTTCTCGCACGCTCTTGGCGGGTTGCGACTGGGAACGCTTCGCTGAAGATTTTCCGAAAGTGCTCGGCAAAGCGCTCAAGAGTGAGCCGGTCAATGTCCACTCTCCCGTTTACGATCAATCACACTACGAAGGTTGTTGGGCTAAGTTTAATTCGTGCAGTTGGAATGAGCACCGCGACTTACCCGAATAAATCTAACTCGGGTCCTTGATGCTTTTTCTCGGACGGACTTTTGGCTGCAGGAGTTTCTGTTTTCTTTTTCAGTACTTTAACAGGTACGGCAAGTTCACTGACATCCGCCGTTTGGACGACTTGTTTATTAGGCAAACCTCCGCCGGTTTCTAAACCCGATAAAATTTCCCGGGCGCGTGAGACAACACCGGGTGGCATTCCCGCTAATCGAGCGACTTGGATACCATACGAACGATCCGCTGCGCCGGGAACGACTCGTCGGATAAAGACAATTTCATCCTGCCACTCTTTGACCGCTACCGACCAGTTACGTAAACGCGTGAGCGATGAGGCTAACTGAGTTAATTCATGATAGTGAGTGGCAAAGAGCGTGCTCGGTCCGGCATGCTCTTTGCCGTGTAAGTGTTCAGCTACGGCCCAGGCGATGCTGATGCCATCATAGGTGCTCGTGCCGCGACCGATTTCATCTAAAACAACCAAAGACTTCACCGTGGCATTATTTAAAATATTAGCCGTCTCATTCATCTCTACCATGAATGTAGAATTACCACGGGCCAATTCATCGGAAGCACCGACCCGACAGAAAACCCTGTCGACTAATCCAATGTGTGCCTCCGTTGCAGGTACCCAGCATCCAATATGAGCCAGCAAGACAATCAGTGCGACTTGTCTGATGTAGGTCGACTTACCTGCCATGTTTGGGCCGGTGATTAGCGCGATTTGTTCTTTGCTCGATTGGAGATTGGTATCGTTGGGCACGAATGAACCTGCACCTGGTTTATTTTGTAAAACGCGTTCAATGACTGGGTGGCGTCCTTGTGTGATTTTGATAACATCGGAA
>JBAXIK010000002.1:0-44156 GCA_037138415.1 Opitutia bacterium
CCGGATTACACCGCCCAATGCGCTTGATCGAAAGCCAAGCACCCTTGAAAAAACCGTGCGTTTTCAAGGCAATTACAGCGTAGGCGGAGCAACTTGGATGGAATCGGCAGCCTGAACCTGGCACTAACCAATGTAACGGTTTTGAAACGAATCGTTGATAAAAATAAATCGGTTGCAGAGCCAACCAAACCACCCCGCTGCGAAATCGATTCATCATTTTATTTCACCGTCGATTTAATCGCTGTGCTGTAAATTTTCACCAAGCTAGCAAAGGATTTTCTGAGGATACTGGGGCGGGCAATTAAAACGCATTCCCATCCGACGGGCAAGAGACTCACATCATGGCGAAAAAGCTCTCGAGCCAAGCGCTTCGCGCGATTGCGATTCACGGCTAGGGGAATACTTTTCTTAGCAACCACCACGGCAAATCTTGCCTTAGTTTCAAGGGATCGACCCTGCCCAAGATTCAAAAGAAAAGGCCCGCAGTCGAGCCGCGAGCCATTTTGGCGGAGACGCGAGAAATCGGCTGAAGCACGAATTCGACGCTCCCGCGGGAGACGCATCAGATTAAGATGCGCCGAGGCGCTTACGACCAATCTTGCGGCGATTAGCGAGAACTTTGCGACCACCTGGGGTCTTGGAACGGGCACGGAAACCGCACTTACGAGCACGGGAAATCTTGGATGGACGGTAGGTGGGATGCATAAATTGAGAACAGACACCAAAATAGACCCCACCAAAACTGTCAAGCCCCACACTTCCCTTCTTGGCAGATAGGTTATTTTGGTGAAGATAACGCCATATGAGTCCAGAAAAAGCCCCCTTACGACCAACCCCCGTTAAGGCCTATCAAAACGAAGAATTTTTATTGAGCCCTCAAGCCCGGACCCTGCGAGTCATGGCCGAGCTCACCGAGCCCTACCACCGCTTCAAAAAATACGGTGTACGCAACACAGTCGTCATGTTCGGCTCGGCACGTACCCTCCCGATTGATCGCGCACAAAAAGAACTCGAAGATGTTAAGGTAGCTATCACCAAGGGGGAAATTAGTCCCTCCGAAGCGAAGGCACGATTACGCCTCGCCGAAATTAATTTAAAAAGTGCACCCTATTACGAAGCCTGTCGTGAATTATCCAAAGAGATGACCGAGTGGTCGATGAGTCTTCCTGATTGGCAGAGATTCTTTATCTGTTCAGGTGGCGGACCCGGAATCATGGAAGCCGCTAATCGTGGAGCGAAAGAAGCGCATGGTCGCTCCATTGGCCTGGGCATCGCTTTACCCTTTGAACAAGAGCACAATCCTTATGTTACGCCTGAATTAGATTTAGAATTTCACTACTTCTTCGTCCGTAAATATTGGTTCCTGTACTTAGCAAAAGCGCTCGTCGCATTTCCTGGTGGCTTCGGCACTTTCGATGAACTCTTCGAAATGTTGACGCTGATTCAAACGGGTAAAACTAAAAAATATTTCCCAATCTTACTTTACGGTTCTGATTTCTGGAAACGTGTGACCGACTTCGAAGTCTTCCACGAATGGGGTATGGTCTCACCTGAAGATCGTGGACTCTATATCTACGTCGACTCCGTTAAAGAAGCTCGCGATCACTTAATTCAAATCATCACCGATAAGTACCTTAAAGAAGACGGATTGTCGTAATCGACGATGTCCTCCCGTTTAGCAAACTCCTCTCCTTTGTTTCGACTTATTACAGATATCGTCTATCTACTAATTGGACTGGGAGTCGTGTATGCTTGGTTTAGCGAGTACCGGAAACGCCAACGCAATCCCGGGCCAGAACTCTTTTGGCCGGGTACGACGCGGGCCCCTATTTCAGGCATCCTAATCACTATTTCAGGCATTCTGCTATTCACCGTCGCCGAAACCTGCGCCGAGATTCATTACCAGGTGACGGCCAGTCAAACCGTCAGCAACTTACATATTCTGGGGGCGACTGTTGCTGCAGCTATCGTTGAAGAAATGGTCTTTCGAGGCTTCGTTGCACCCAGTCACCTAAGAGGTATCAAATTACTCGGACTCATCGTGATTGGCTCAGTCATTTTTAGTGCGATTCACAGATTTGATTTTAGTACCGTCCAAGGAAGAATCAGCCTCATCGCCACTTTCTTCATTTCCGTTTGGTTATACCTCGGACGATACAACCCGCTCAATCCCGAGCGATCCATCCTGCCCTGCTTAATTGGACACATTGTGCGCAACGTTGCCGTCTTCGGAGTTAAGTGGGCCCAAGGTTTTGTTGATTTCAATTCATGAAACCACCCAAGACACTGAGTGACTGGACTCAAGGTGTTATCACGCATTCAGGTGAGGCTACTGAAGAGATGGCAAAAGAGTTTGCGCAGCTACTTCCGGCTGACACCACTCTGGCGCTAGAGGGCGATTTAGGAGTCGGCAAAACCACTTTTGTTCGTGGACTGGTTAAAGGGTTTGGAATCACCGAAGACATCACCAGCCCCTCTTTCTCATTACTTAATGTTTATAAGGGTAAACGTATGATTTTTCACGTCGATGCGTATCGACTCACCCAAGCTTCGAGCTTCGATGATTTAATGATTTGGGATTCCGCCGTCAGCCCTTGGAATGTGATTGTTGAGTGGCCCGAAAAAGTTGCCTCACGACTCCCGCGTTCTCTCTGGAAACTAAAAGCCACCATCCTTGCGGACGGTGGCCATCAGTTTACGCTCAGCGTAAATTAAACTTACTGCTTACCGAAACGCTTGCGCTCGTTTTCCGTGAGGTAACGTTTGCGCATGCGGATGAAGTTAGGAGTCACTTCCACTAATTCGTCGGACTCAATATACTCTAGGCAATTTTCGAGAGACATTTGGCGCATCGGCTTAATCTTCGCCATGTCGTCCGAACCAGAAGCACGAACGTTGGAAAGTTTCTTGTTGATGACCAAATTAATTTCGAGGTCATTATCCTTACAGTGTTCGCCGACCACTTGACCCATATAAATTTCGTCAGTGGGCTTCACGAAGAAGTCACCGCGGTCATAAAGACGGTCGAGCGAGTAAGAGGTAACTTGACCTCCTTCACCACTGATCATCACACCCGCAGCACGGCGAGGGGCATCGCCCTTCACTGGCTCATAGCCCAATAAATTGTGGTACATCACCGCTTCACCACGGGTGGTGGTGAGCATCATGGTACGCAGACCGAAGAGTGAACGAGAAGGGATTTTGAATTCCATGTGAATCCAACCGCTAGTACCAGCCTTGGCATCCATCGTACGTAATTCACCACGGCGACTGAGGACCAGTGCCATCACATCACTCTGCGAAGCTACAGGGCAATCGACCGCCAAGGTTTCCACAGGCTCGCATTCTTTGCCGTCGATCTGCTTCATGATAACCTGAGGCTTACCGACAGAAAGTTCATAACCTTCGCGACGCATGGTTTCGATTAACACACCTAAGTGCATCAAACCACGACCGGAAACCTGGAACGCATCGGCACCGGCTTCACGTTCGACGCGGAGCGCCACATTCTTTTCAAGTTCTTTAGTAAGACGCTCACCGACCTGACGGCCAGTGACGAATTTTCCATCGCGACCCGCAAAAGGTGAATCGTTAACACGGAATGCCATCGTTACGGTAGGTTCATCTACTTTAACAGGGGGCATGGGCTTGGGGCTTTCGATATCCGTAATCGTCGCACCGATTTCAACGTTATCTAATCCGATGACGGCACAGATGTCACCCGCGGTGACTTCTTCTGCTTTCACGCGACCAAGAGCTTCAAAAACTTCCACTTCCAAGGTACGTTGTTTAAATTGTTCGCCTGCTCGATTAATCAGCATGACAGGCATGGAAGGTTTAATGCGTCCAGCGGTGACCCGACCGACGGCGATACGACCCACGTAATCACTATACAAAATCGCGGTAACCATGATTTGCAGAGGGTTAGCGAGCGCTTCTTCGCGACTCTTAAATCCTGCAGCAGCACCACGAGAAGAACCTTCAGCATAAGGCTCAGGAATGTGATCAACGATAGCGTAGAAAAGTTCTAACAAATCTTTTGGACGTTTACCTTCTTCAGTCTTCGCACGATCCACAGTCGCCCAACCATCACGACCGGAAGCGTAGACTACTGGGAAATCGAGAGCAGATTCTGGAGCATCGAGCGCCACGAGTAAGTCGAAAATTTCATCCACGACGGCGTCAGGACGAGCCGAAGGTTTATCAATTTTATTTACGACAACGATGGGTTTTAGACCTAAGGCCAAAGCTTTCGATAATACGAAGCGAGTTTGGGGCATCGGACCTTCAAAGGAATCGACCACGAGTAAACAACCATCGGCCATATTTAATACGCGCTCAACTTCGCCACCGAAGTCAGCGTGACCAGGGGTATCGATTAAATTAATTTTGTACTCATCTTTATTGCGCGGATCGGTCCAGCGAATGGAACAATTTTTGGCGGTGATGGTGATACCACGTTCACGCTCGAGATCGCCCGAGTCCATGATCAGGCCGTGCTGACCACCCGCGAGTTTGTCGAGGTCTTCGGCGCGGAACATACCGGACTGGTAAAGTAAGCGGTCGGTCAGGGTAGTTTTTCCATGGTCGACGTGCGCAATGACTGCAATGTTACGTAATTTCATCTGTTAAAAGCCCTACGCATAGGAAAAATCGCTCCCCTGCAAGGGGATAAAACAATTGTGGCAAAATGGTGACGGCTAAAACCCTACTTTCAGCCCAATTAGGCCAATCCGTCGCGCACTAAAACGGCTTCAGAATCGAGGTTTCGACCCATAAAATCACGGAAAATCTTATCGGCGGGCTCGGAATTACCCTTGGACAGAATCTTTTCCCTAAGCTGCCTGCCCACTTTAGAATTTAACACCCCCTCATTAAGGAAACGGGTAAAGGCGTCGGCCTCCAAAGCCTCTGCCCATTTATATGAATAATATCCAGCTGCATATCCGGTAGCATCGGAGAAGAGGTGACTGAAACGACGAGCCATCGTAGGGACGCGCTGCGTAGTGCGAGTCTGCCAGGAAGCCATCGCATCGTTCCAATGTTTATCGAGATCGGCGTTTTTGAGTTCATTTGCGCGAATGTGTAAATCTAAATCTAATTTAGAAAAACAAAGTTGTCGCATGCATTGTGAAGCAGCACGGAAATTCGAAGCGGCGTCTAATTTCTTTAAAAGATCGGAGGGTAATTTTTCGCCAGTCTGATGATGGCGAGCAAACAGCGCGAGTGATTCTTCTTCCCAGCACCAGTTCTCTAAAAGCTGCGAAGGTAGCTCCACGAAATCCCACGCCACACGAACACCTGATAAAGATTCTACTTCCACCTCCGATAATAAATGGTGAAGTAAATGTCCGAACTCATGGAAGACTGTCGTGACTTCATCGTGCGTGAGCAATGCTTGCTGCCTATTTACAGGAGGGGTGAAATTACCACACATCAGGCCTAAATGTGGGGCAAATGAGCCGTCGGGACGAGGTCCACCAGTGCGGAAAAAATTCATCCAAGCGCCACCACGCTTCGACTCGCGTGGAAACCAATCGGTATAAAATGAACCGAGATGGCGGGCGCCATCATACACTTCATAAAAACGAACTTCAGGATGCCAAACGCTGACTGGTGTATTTTCTAACCGCGAATCAGCTGCCTTAAAGATTTCAGATTTTCCATTGGAATCTATATAAAGAGTATCACGTGCTACCACCTGAATTCCAAAAAGACTTCCAAAGAGTTTAAACATTCCAGCGATGACGCCTTCAACGGGGAACCAAGGACGCAGGGCTTCGTCGTCAAAGCCATGATACTCGCGACGCATTTTTTCAGAATAGAATCCAAACTCCCACGGATGCAAAACACGCACCACGTCTTTTTCAATCTTCGCACGATACTGTTCTAGCTCGTCCATTTCTTTTTCGAATTTGGGACGAATCCGAACCGCCATGTCTTCGATGAATTTAAGGGCCTGATCTCCAGTTTGCGCCATGCGTCGCGCCGTCGTAAAATCAGCAAAGTGTTTTTTACCCAATAAACGGGCCTTTTCGTCACGTAATGACAAGATTTCTGAAACCAGCAAAGTGTTATCCCATTTTCCTTGATGACCCACTTGGCTTAACGCCTCCCAGCACTTTTGTCGAAGTGCATCGTCATCTCCATATTGTAGAACGGGAAAAACGGAGGGTTGCTGCAAAGTGATTCTCCAAGAGTCAGGACGGTTTTTTGAAGTTGCCGATTGTTTAGCCACAGCGAGTGCACTGGGTGGTAATCCCTTTAATTGATTTTCATCATCGATGAAAATTTCCCAGTCGTTGGTAGAATCTAAAACATTCTCGGAGTATTTTTGAGTTTTTTCCGCGAGTGCTGCGTTTACCTCAGTTAATCTTTTCTTTTCTTCAGGGGGCAAGCCGGCACCGTTCTCTTCAAAATCTGCAATCGTTTCATCTAAAAATCTACGCTTAATACCTTGCAGAGATTTTGCTTCGGCAGTGTTAGAATAATTTTTAAAAACCTGCCAGATGTCGGGATCAAGCGTGAGGGAAGTATAGAATGCGGTGACCTCGGGCAAAAGTGCATTGTAGGTTTTACGAAGGTCGGGCGAATTAAGTACTGAGTCGAGGTGACCAACCAATCCCCAGGCACGTGATAAATCTCTGGTCGTACTTTCAAAACCTAGGAGAACATGGGTGTAAGTCAGTTGCGGACCAGAAAGTTTCTTGAACGCATCGATTCGTTCTTGGGCCTGTTTTAGGGCCAAGTGAATATCGGCCTCAATGGCGCAGGATTGCAACTGACTCCAATCGAAGAGGAAGTCGTCTTTTAGAAATGGGTGCACCAGACCATTAAGACCATGGTGCGATAAATTTCAAGGGCACTCCTGCAATTCTCGGGAAACTTCTTCAAGTATCGATGACACAGGCTTGCGCCACGAGCCTAGAGCCCAAATGTATTAGGTATGAACAAGAAAGAGGCGATTCCCGTCACGAGCATCGAAGTGATTCCGACTAAGGGCGGAACTGCGGTGTTTCTTGTTACCGAAAATAAAACGATTGTCATCCAAGTGGATACTTTGGTCGGCGAATACCTTCAGGCTGCTTTGTCTAATAAAGTCGCTGAGCGCCCACAAACGCACGACCTCATGCTTCATTTACTACTGGGTCTTGATGCCGATATTGCACATATAACAGTGGTTGAAATGAAAGAAGGTGTTTTCTTCGCTCGCATTGTGATCAATCAAGCTGGGCCAGTCGCACGCAAAGTAGCTGAAGTCGACGCACGCCCCAGCGATGCACTCGTGTTGGCCGTTAAAGCTAAACGTCCGGTATTTATTATGCCTGCCGTACTGGATGCTAGCGAAGATATGACTGAGACTCTGGCCCGACTCCGAAAACAATCGTGAATTCTGCCCTCCCCCAGCCGTTAGTCAGTGGCACACGTCCATCGGTCTTAGCACCGATGCAAGATGTTACGACCACGGGATTCATGAGAGTCATCGGCCGTCGCGGAGCGCCCGATTGGTTCGTCACTGAATATTTTCGAGTTCACGAAACATCGACCCCAGAAAAACATATTCTGGATTCGATTCAAAACCACGGCACCGCGCGACCGGTCTTTGCTCAATTAATTGGCGAAGATATTCCTCATATTATTCGCACGATTAAACTTCTTCAGGCCTACCCCATCGCCGGTATTGACCTCAATATGGGCTGCCCAGCACCTAAAGTTTATCGTAAAAATGTGGGGGGCGGATTGCTAAGAGACCCAGCAAAAATTGATGAAATCTTAAGTGCGATGCGGGCAGAAATTGCTGGGCTTTTTACGGTGAAAATGCGCATCGGCTTCGATGGTATGGAAAATTATGAAGCGATATTAGATTTAATAAATAAACATAAAGTGGATTTACTCACTGTGCATGGTCGCACCGTGAAAGGACTTTACTGGGCGGAAGTAAACTACCCTGCGATTACCCAAGCAGTTAAAAAAGTGCAGTGTCCGGTCATTGCCAACGGCGATGTGACTAGGGCGATTAAAGCAAGCCATCTGATTAACGAAACGGGCGCCCACGGTATGATGATGGGTCGACACGCGATAAGAAATCCCTGGATTTTCCGCCAATGGCGCGAGCTCCAACAAGGTCAGCCAATCTATCAGCCTAAACTTTCCGACGTCCGTACTTACATCCAAGAACTTGCAGAAGAATGTTGTGATCAGTCTATGCATTCGGAGAGACAAGCTGGGCGACTGAAAAAATTCTTAAACTTTATCGGTCTAGCCATTGATACCGAAGGAAAGTTTCTCTATGATATGCGACGTACGGAAAACTTGAGTGACTTGTTAAAATGTTGCGACGCACATCTCACGGAAGCACGTGCACATGAGCTTTATCCGGACGAACCGCACCAGGGTCTCATTGCTAGACCTACCCGAGAGACCCAACAAACCTGCGAATTATAAGGAAAAAAGGGTCATTTGACTCCCACTTACAAACCCCTAAATTTAGATCATGATTAATCTCTCCGAAGCTGCGGCGGTTCAAGTTCGCAAACTTCATTCACAACAGGCCAACCCTGAGTCCTCTTTGCGTGTCTTGATTGAAACGGGTGGATGTTCGGGCTTCGAATATGGCATGTCATTCGATGTAAAAAAAGACAATGATTTAGAGTTCGTCAGCCAAGGCTTGAAAATTCTAATCGATCCAGCAAGTCACGCCTACTTACAAAATTCGACCATTCATTTTGATGACGGTCTGCATGGAAAAGGTTTTGAAGTTAAAAATCCTAACGCCACCTCTACCTGTGGCTGTGGAAAATCATTTAGCTAACGTGATACCGAGAGCTTTTCTCTTATGGGGAATATGTCTCGCTCTCACCGCATGCGCGCCTAACCCATCCCCAACACTTTCACCTATGTCGTCATCAGAAACAGTCACGGTCCGTCTTGAGGTTTCACCTGGGCAACTAGGTGAACCACAAAAAGTTAAAAGAGTCGTCAAATCTGATGAAGAATGGGCGAAGCAGCTCACTCCGAGCCAGTATCATGTTTGTCGATCCAAGGGCACGGAAAGACCCTTCTGTGGCAACTTACTCGATAACAAAAAAACTGGAGTTTACACCTGTGTTTGCTGCGATTTACCGCTCTTCGCGTCTCACTCTAAGTTCAACTCAGGCACCGGCTGGCCGAGTTTCTTTCAGCCGATTGCGAAAGAGAATGTTTTAAATATTGTAGACAGTAGTCACGGCATGGAGCGGGTTGAAATCGTCTGTGCACGTTGCGACGCACACCTAGGTCACGTCTTTGAAGATGGACCCAAGCCTACAGGACTGCGTTTCTGTCTCAATTCCGAATCGCTCAACTTTCACGAGACTTCGAATAAGTAAAGCTTAGCGCTTGGATTTTTTAGAAATCTTTTTGGAGACTTTTTTCTTCGACTTTAGGACTTTTTTCTTAGTTTTAGGTTTAGAAATTTTCGCTTTAGATTTTTTGGCCACAGGCTTTTTGACCGCAGTCTTTTTTGCCTTCAACGGTGAAACCTTAACAGCTTTCCAAAGTTTTTGCTTCAGGTCTTCTAAGCCATCTTGGGTGTAGCAAGAAATCGGAATCACCAGATCCTTCACTTTCTTCTTAAACAGTTTCAGGTTTTCTGCGGCTTTAGGTAAATCCATCTTATTGGCCACAATCACGCGTGGTTTACCGGCGAGAATTTTTGAGTACAGGCGGAGTTCGCGTTCTAAAATACGGTGATCGTCCCAAGGCTTACGATTTTCACTACCGGCCATATCGACAATAAACACTAGGAGTGCGCAGCGTTCGATGTGGCGAAGGAACTGGTGGCCCAAGCCACGATTTTCGTGAGCACCTTCAATTAACCCAGGAATATCGGCCATAAAAATACGGCCGTGGGTTTGAGGGTATTCGATGACGCCGACGTTAACGTGTAGGGTTGTAAATGGATAGGGCGCCATTTTAGGGCGAGCGGCCGTCAGCAAATTAGTCAGCGTCGATTTTCCAGCGTTGGGGTATCCGACCAATCCGATATCGGCGATGGTCTTCAGCACTAAACGAAAATTACCCGATTCGCCAGGATAGCCGGGAGTGGTGCGACGTGGGGCTTGGTTCACTGAACTCTTAAAATTCATATTGCCCATTCCACCCTTTCCTCCTGCTAATAAAATAACGCGTTCGCCATGTTCGGTGAGTTCAGCGACGAGGCTACCCGTTGCATCGTCCACCACCTGTGTGCCGGGAGGAACGGGTAAAATTAAATCAGCACCATCGGGTCCGGCACATTGGCGGCCCATTCCCGGGATACCGTTTTTGGCGGAGCGGTGCGGCTGCCAGCGGTAGGCTTGCAGGTCGCCTTCGTTACGGTCGCAGAGTAAAACAATATCGCCACCCTTACCGCCATTACCGCCATCGGGTCCGCCCTTCGGAATAAATTTTTCGCGACGGAAACTGACGCAGCCATGACCGCCTGCGCCTGATTTCATAATAACTTTAGCTTCGTCGATAAACATGTGGCTTATAATTAGGCGAGGCGAACGCCGAAGAGCGAGGAGGAAATAGATTTAGCGACCTAATCCTCGAGAATGACGTAACCAACGCTCTAAAGGTGCGAAGAAAATAATGTCAGCGAGAAGTCCCACCCCGACGACTACGGCCATGACTCCCATCACTTGGTCCATGCGTAATAATTCACGACCGGCGTGTAATAATGAACCCAGTCCAAACCCTGATAGGATCACCACGAAAATTTCTGCAGCCATCAACGAGCGCCAAGCAAAAGCCCAACCCTGTTTCATACCGCTCACAATTCCAGGCAGAGCAGCAGGGAAAATGACTCGTGACCATAAATGCCAACCTTGTGATCCCATCGTCATACCTGCTCTGAGATAAAGCGGTTGAACGGAAAGTACTGATTCTTGCACGGCAATGACGACAGCCCAAACGGTACCCATCACGACGACGAAGAGCACGGCGGATTCTTCTTGGCCAAACCAAAGTAAAGCCAGTGGAACCCAACAAACGGAGGGCAGAGTTTGTAAACCTAAAGCGAGAACGCCGAGCGTATCACGAACCCAGCGTACTCGGGCACATAATGCGCCGAGCGGAATTCCTAGTGCTGCACCAATCGCAAAACCAATCATCAAGCGACGCATCGTCACCCAAGTGGCCGATAATAATTCTCCGTTAATTAAAGATTCATAAAACCATTTAAGAATATGGGAAGGTGCTGGAACTAAAACTTCGTTAACATGGCCGGTACAAACATACCATTCCCAGCCGCCAAGAAATGTAATGGCAAGTAATGTTGGAATCAATGGACGTGGAAGTTTCATCTTATGAATTTACCCCTTCATTTAAGTGCGAAGAGAGTGCTGTGGTGACCTTAGCGGCGAGCGAAGCTAACTCGGGGTCATTGATACGACGCGGGCGTGGTAAATTAATTTCAAACACTTCACGAATACGTCCAGGATGCGGAGAAAGTAATACCACACGGTCACCTAAACATACTGCTTCACGAATATTATGGGTAACGAGAATAATCGTTTTCTTTCTCTTCATGAAAATCTGTTGGATATCACCGTAAAGCTGATCGCGCGTTAAGGCATCAAGTGCAGAAAAAGGCTCATCCATCAAGAGTACGCGAGGATTAGGTGCGAGTGAGCGAGCGAGGGCGACACGTTGACGCATACCGCCAGATAATTCATGCGGGCGGGCTTTTTCTTTATCAGCCAGACCGACTAATGATAAATAATAACGAGCGGATTCTAATCTTTCTTCCTCAGTTAAACCCGGTTTTAGGCGAAGGCCGAAGAGAACATTTTCTAAAACGTTTAACCAAGGAAACAAAGCGTCTTGTTGAAACATCACCAGACGATCTCGTCCGGGTAAACGCACTGGTTCTTCACCTAATAAAATTTTACCTTCATTAGTGTGTTCTAAACCTGCGAGTAAATTGAGTAAGGTAGATTTACCGCAACCCGAGGGCCCAACGAGTACCAAAAATTCTCCTTCGCGCACATCGAGTGAGATATCCTCAACGGCGGTCACGCGACCAGCAGTACCTTCGAAACGTTTGGTAACGTTACGAAGCGTCAACGCAGGGGTGATGACTTTATCGTTACTCATTGAACTAGGGGTAGTTAAGAATGCGAGTTATACGGCTAAGTTGGCAAGATAAGAGGATACCATCACTTTTGCGGAAGAACTGGATCGGCCACGAGTGATTCTAATAATGGCTCAATGGGTGCATCGGCATTTAACAAACCCGAGGCTTGTGAGTCCTTCAGCGACTGCGTGAACGTAGCAGTCAGACGTGCTTTACGAGCGGCACTGTCCTCGCGGGCATCCAAAACTACACGACCTAAAGCGGTGGAAATTAAATCTACCTTCGGGGCAGCAGAACGCGTTTCAGCACCCAGACCATCACATACTAATTTTTCGTGCCATGATTTATCGGAAAGTAATTTATCACGTAGTAAATAATGCGACTGCACAAAGGCTTCGATACCACGTTTATTTTTGGAGAGTGCGGTTTTGGATGAAGCGAGGACGGTGATAATAGAATCTTTATTTTCGATTAAGATTTCTCCACCAAATTCAGTGGTTAGACGTGTCACCCAAGGCTCCACAGTCCACGCTGCATCCACATCACCACGCGAGAATAGTTGAACTAATTCAGCATTAGCTGCTGGAACAATTTGCGTGTCACCGCGCCCGGTTAAAGTGACTTTTAAACCACCCTGCTTGAGCCAAACACGTGCATCAATATCTTGAGTGTTACCCAATTGAGGGGTGGCCACGCGACGACCGATAAAATCTTTTTGAGTTTTTAAATTCAAACCCTTACGCACCACGAGAGCATTACCCGCATGGGCCACGGCAGCTAAAATACGAATCTCTTGTCCTTTAGTGCGGACGTGAGCGTTGATCACCGGTGACGGACCCACATAAGTGAGATCAATCGCACCCGCAAGCAGCGCTTCCATCGCCGATGGACCAGCATTATAGGAACGCCATTCGATTTTGGAACCTGGTGGTAGGTGAGCGAGATGCCAGTTGTTATTCTCACGCTCGAGTTGACGCGCTACAATCGCTGGCGAGTGAGTGAGGTTAGGGAAAAAGCCAATTCGAACCGTTACAGGCTCCTCGGTCGCGCTCCCTGTTGCCTCTTTTGGGAGCGCGGCCGAGCAGCCCGTAGTGGAGACAACAAAAAGTAAGGTTATGGCAGCTAATTGACGCATACAAATGAATTAAGATTACTTCTTTAGTTATATTATAATGATTAGATTACAATAAAATAGGTAATTATTCATATTATCCTAATCATCAACTATTTGTAAAATCTAAATTACTGATTTAACAAACCAAATACTCGCCGAGACAACGATAAAGGTACCAAAAACACCCAGGTACCTAACCCAAGTTGGAGCAATGTACTCACCCATGGCACGAGGATCACTCGTGATACTGACTAAGGGCCAGCAGGCGAAGCCGAGTTGTAGGCTTAAGATTACCTGGCTCCAAAGTAGAAGTTCAACGGCCTTCCCTTCTCCCGCGTAGGCGATCACGAATAATGCGGGGACGAGTGCGGCGAGCCTGGTAAATGTTCGAACCATCCAAGCCTTACCTTTAATTTTTAAAAATCCCTCGAGCACAATTTGTCCAGCCAGAGTTCCTGTAATCGTAGCGTTTTGACCCGACGCCAAAAGCGCTACCGCAAAAAGTGTGGCGGCGATGGTTGAACCTAACGCTCCATCTAATAATTTATGTGCTTCACGAATATCGGAAACGACAGGCTGACCCGAGTGGTGGAACGCCGCGGCACTTAAAATTAATAAACCGGCATTAACAAAAAATGCGAAAATGAGTGCTAAGCTAGAGTCGTAGGTTGCAAAGCGAATTGCTTGTTTACGTTCTTCGACAGTTTTTCCTAAGTCACGCGTACCGACTAAAGAAGAATGGAGATAAAGATTATGTGGCATCACCGTCGCACCGAGAATTCCTAAGGCAATGAAGAGCATTCCAGGATTTTTAAAAACCTCACCCGTAGGAATAAACCCTTGTAGAATCGAATGAATAGCTGGTTGGGCGATGAGCACTTCAGCCCCTATACATAGGGCAATCGTTAATACTAGGACGGCGACAATCGATTCCAGCCAACGATAGCCAAGTCGAGTCAAAGCCAGCAGGACGAGCACATCTAATGCGGTGATCAATGCACCGATAAAAAGAGGAATTCCAAAAAGTAGTTGTAAGGCGATAGCCGATCCCAGCAGCTCGGCCAGATCGCAGGCGATAATGGCAATTTGTGCCGAGACCCAAAGAAAAGTAGATACCGCAGGAGAATAGCGAGCGCGACAAGCTTGAGCGAGGTCTTGTCCGGTAGCGACTTGTAATCGTACACAAAGATGCTGGAACAGTATCGCCATCAAGTTGGCTAATAAAATTACCCACAACAAAGTATAGCCGAATTCTGAACCTCCAGCCAAGTCGGTCGCCCAATTACCTGGATCCATGTAACCGACTGCGACCAAGAAACCCGGGCCAACAAATCCAAAAAATCTACGTAAAGCCGCAATACGTGAGGCAGATTTTTTTGCTTTATCGGACGCGTTGGACACGAAGGAGAAATCTTTTATTCGCTACCGAGTGTCAACCTACGGCATTTTTTAGTGAGTAAATCGCAAGGCCTGACCAGATTAATGTACGGACAATATGCGTGTGCGTTAAGTGATTAATCACCTCTAAATTATAGCCTTCTTGTTGTAATCGGCGGTGTGCAGGAATGGAACAAATCGCCGTAAAAACCCAGGTCAGAAAGACCAACCCAAAGCCCACGACCGAGGCACCAGTTCGCCACGCAAGAAAATGTCCGATGATTTGTAAAAGGAGTAAAGGGCCGACCACCCAGCCAACGCGACTGGTGTAGCTTTGGTGATGTTCGCGAAAGTTCTCACTGCGCCAGCGAGCAAAATCGGGATACGTACAAAAATAAATCAACCAAGCGACCGCGGCCATCGCTAAATCAATCGAGGGTAAAAGTTTAAAAAGTAATGAGATTTGCATCTGTATTAAAGTGTAGAAATAAGTTGGCGAAGTTCGGCTTCAGGCTCCTCGTGACCCTGAGACACAGCGAGCTTAAGTGCTTCTTGAAAGGCAACTTTAGCTAAATTCTTTTGGGATAAATGGAGATAAGTTTTTCCGAGCAGAATGCGTGGCATCATCCAATCTGCCTTGTGCTCAGCAGCTTGGTGTAAATGTTCAATCGCAGCTGGAAAATTATTTTCCTGAAAGAGGGCCTGGCCTAAGGAAAAGCGAAAGAGTGGATTACTGGGGTCGGACTCTACGAGTGAACGAAATGTTTCGGAACGTGGTATCATATTTAGCCCTTTGTTTTCTGCCTAAAAATGACAACAGAAAGTCCGGGTAAGCAAACTTCAATCGATTGCGAGCGACCATGCGCAGCGATTTTATCTGCAACCACACCACCTAAATTTCCTCTACCCTTGCCAGCGTAATAACTCGAATCGGTATTAATCGCTTCTTCCCACTTACCCAGGCAAGGTACGCCAAATCGGTAAGTGCGTTCAACGGGCGTGAAATTACCTACCACCACCCAGGAACAATCGTAGCCATGACGTTCAAAAATGAGAACACTCTGGTCACCATCATCGGCATGCACCCAATTAAAACCTTGGGAATCAAAATCACGTTCTGCGATAGTCTTATCTTTTTTATAAAGAGTGTTTAAATCCGTGACTAATTTCTGGATGCCTTCGTGCAGTGGATATTGTAAGAGATGCCAATCGAGGGAACGTGAGTGACTCCACTCAGCGATTTGGCCGAACTCGCATCCCATGAATAAAGATTTTTTGCCAGGCCAAGCCCACTGGAGGGCTAATAAACATCGAAGATTAGAGGCCTTATTGTGAAAGTCGCCCCCGCCCATTTTACCCATGAGTGAACCTTTTCCGTGGACCACTTCGTCGTGGGAAAATGATTGGATGAACGCTTCTGACCAATGGTAGAGCATCCCAAACGTGAGCTTATTGTGGTGATATTTTCGATAAAGCGGATCTTCCTTAAAGTAATTTAGACTGTCGTGCATCCAGCCCATGTTCCATTTGTAGTCAAAATTCAAACCACCCTCCGCAATTGATTTAGTGACACCTGGATATGAAGTGGATTCTTCTGCAATGGTGATGGCACCCGGATGATAAAGATGCACCAAGGCGTTTGTTTGTTTTAAGAATTCGATGGCGGCTAAATTCTCTCGTCCACCGTGTTGATTGGGTAGCCACTCACCATTTTTTCGGGAGTAATCTAAGTAAAGCATCGAAGCGACCGCATCAACGCGCAGTCCGTCGATGTGAAAGAGTTCTAACCACGAGAGGGCTGAGCCCACTAAAAATCCGCGAACTTCGTGACGTCCGTAATTAAAAATCAATGTGCCCCAGTCTTGATGTTCGCCCAGGCGCGGATCAGCGTGTTCGTACAAGTGCGTGCCATCAAATTGGGCGAGAGCGAAAGTGTCTTTGGGGAAGTGCGCGGGAACCCAGTCCATAATCACACCGATATTGGCACGGTGTAAGGTATCGACGAGTAACATGAAATCTAACGGCGAGCCAAAGCGATGGGTGGGGGCGTAGAAGCCGGTGACTTGGTAACCCCAAGAACCATCGAACGGATGCTCGGTCGGCGGCATCAATTCCACGTGCGTAAAACCCAGTTGATTACAGTATTCGGCCAACTGTATGCCCAATTCCTTATAATTTAAGGGGCGATTATTATCTTCGGGTACACGACGCCATGAACCCAAATGAACTTCGTAAATAGATACTGGGTGTTGGCGAGAAGTCGCTTGGCGTCTTTTCTCCATCCATGCCGAGTCATTCCAACTAAACGTGGATAAATCACAAACCACGGCTGCGTGGTGCGGCGGCGGTTCAAAACTTAAGGCGTAGGGATCAGTTTTTAAAAATGGAGTTTCATCAGCTGGACCAACGATTTCATATTTATAACTAGCACCCGCGGTGAGACCCGGAATAAAAATTTCCCAAATCCCCGACGCACCCAAGAGTCGCATCGGATGGGTGCGGCCGTTCCAAAGATTATGATTACCTACTAAGGAAACACGTCGTGCGGACGGAGCCCAGACCGCAAACCTCACCCCCTTCACTCCATCAATTGTCGCCAGATGCGAACCTAGCTTATGGTAAACTTTATGGTTATCACCTTTGCCGATTAAAAATAAATCCGACTCCGATAACGTCGGCAGAAAACGGTAAGGATCGTCGACGAGGTGAGTAATTTTTTCCGGATAGGTAACTTTAAATTGATACCGAAAAGCCGCTTTAGATTTAATTTCTTCCTCAAAAATACCTAAGGAATGGATTTTCTTCATCAGGATACCCTTGCTCTCGCCATCCTTAATCAGTTCACAGGTGGTGGCCCCAGGTAATAATGACCTAACAACGTACCCCCCTGGGGATAGTAAATGTTGCCCTAAAAAGCTGTGAGGTGAGCTTTCCCTGCCCTCTACGAGGCGAGTTAGCTCGACTTGGCTTTGGTGCATAGAAGGATAATCCACGACAATCGTGCGCCCGCAAGCGCTCATTGCCCGAAAATACTTGAGAGAATGCCCTAATCGCCAAGTCTGGAGCAAATGCCTGGTCGAACCCTCAGCCCACTCCTTGCCTTCCTTTTCTGCAGCATCGCAGTCATGGCGGCGGACTCGACGTCTAAAATCGCTCCCGACATCGCCAAGAACTCAAACGTCCAAGGTGAAAGTTTTACTTATGAAGAGAATGGCAAAGTTCTCGTCGCAATCGATGCAAGCGTTGAAGCAAATGGGGCTCACCTCGCCGCAAAGAAAATTTCTTTTAATTCCGAGACAGGAATTATCGATGCCGAAGGCGACGTAGTTTATACCACAAAAAATTTACGCATCATGGGCGAGCGCGTGACCATGAATCCCAAAATTGATTTAGTCGTAGCCTATAATGTCAAACTAGGACGCAACCCAATCTATTTCACCGCTGAAGAAATTCGGATACAAAACGGAGATCGTACGATGAAAGGTGTGCGGATGTGGAATAATGAACCCCATGCGTATGGTATGGATTTGAAAATCAATGAAGCGCATTATTCTGAAAAAGAAGATTGGTTAACTTTTAAAGGAGTCGTCCCCCATCTCGCAGGAATCCCTTTCTTTTATTTACCTTATTACGGACAAGACGGTTACCACGATATTCCTTACGATATTGAACTCAATACAGGCTCACAAGAACCCCAAGGTCGCTACCTCCGTACCACCACTTTAGTTCGCCAAAGCAAATCCCTGTGGGTCGGTGCTTTGTTCGATTACTACAGCAAATCAGGCTTTCTGGTCGGTCCAGCCCTTCGTTACGACAATAGCAAAACGGCTCATGAAGGAAGTACTTGGCGCGGAGACTTAAAAGCCGGCTACATCAATGATCGCAATGCCATTGAGAGCGATATTTATGGCCGTATCCCTGACTCGAATCGTGGTTTCTTTATTGGAAATATCAATGGTCACACCCCCGGTAATTTTGATTTCGCAGGTCAGTTTTATTTCACCTCGGATCCTAATTTTATCCGTTCGTTCCGTCCGCGAGAAATTGCCGGGATTGGTCTTCCTCAAGCGAACTTCGAAGTAGTCAAACCACTCTCGCAAGGCTATTTCTCAGCCACGGTCATTGCTAAAGCAGACAACTATCAAGACGTTGCTGAAAAATTACCTGAATTGCGTTACGACTTAACGGAGAGACCTATCGCAGAAACGCCTTTCAATCATCGCGCTTTTGTCTCGGCATCTTATCTGTCCGAACGTCCCTCTGCGGCCCTCCCCTTACCTCAATTCACCACCGAAACAGGTGCTGCCGCCGCTTGGTCAACTGCACGTTATGATGCCTATTACGGTATTACGTATCCGCTAACCGTCCGTAATTATTTAACCTTCAAACCAGTCGTCGGTATTCGCGCTACTTCTTGGTCATCTAATTTAGCCAATACTGGCAGTGTCTCTAAAGCGGTTGGACAAATTGGCTTCGACGTCGAAGGCCTCGCGACGGGTTCATGGAATTTGAAAGCTGACCACTGGTCCATCAATGGAATGCGTCACGCGTTTCGTCCTTTTATTCAATACCGCTATCTCCCTGGTGCTGACCATGCCATCGGTAAAATCCCTCTGTCCGAGCGCGATGTAGCCTTTTCTGCCTTCCGCGAATTAGACCTCGCGGATCGCCCTGATGCAGCGGCCACCCAAGCAACCAGTGTCGCTCGCTTCGGCTTTAGAAATACTTTGGCCACACGCGACACCGAAATGGGCACACGTGAATTAGCGCGCTTGGATATTTCTAAAGACTGGTCCAATGCGGATGAATCACTCGGCAAAACCGATTCGGACATTCAAACACATATCCGCCTAACTCCTGCTAACTGGGTCACGATCGATTCCTTTAACCGTTATGCCAAAAATGGCGGCGGCAATGTTGAGTCACTACAATCCATCGCTTTTAATTCGGGCGATTTCTGGAAAGCTTCCGTGGGTTGGTTCGAATTAAAACAAGGCACCGACCCCGCTAAACAGCTCTGGATCATGGGTGAAGTTAAATTAAATTCTACCTTCTCCGCCTTAATGACCGTTAATTATGACGCCATCGCTAAAGCTTATACTTACCAGTCGATTGGCTTGATTCAGCGCATCGGTAACTCTTGGGAAATTGAATACGGTTTCCAGAAGCGCGTTTCTGCTTTCAATGATGGTTCACTCGGCGCCCAAGTACGGGTACGCCTCTTCAAATTCTAAACGTGTCGGACCCTGCCGAAACTTCCTCGACCCTGCCCACTGATGGTATTTTACCACCAGCAGATTTATCGATTCGTCTCGATAATTTTGAAGGCCCGCTCGATCTCTTACTTTTCCTAATAAGAAAAAACGAAATCGATATTTATGATATACCGATTGAGAAAGTCACCCTTCAGTTCCTCGACATTCTGCGCAATCAAGAAAAAGATAATCTCGAGCTTGCGGGTGAGTTTTTCGTCATGGCCGCCACGCTGATGTATATTAAAAGCCGGATGTTGCTCCCGGTGGAAAGTCGCCCCGATGAATTAGATACGACCCACGATCAAGGTAACGACCCACGCTGGGCCCTGGTTCAACAGCTTATTCAGTATAAACGGGTCAAAGAGACCGCTGCAATCATTCGCCAATTAGCCGATGAACGCCAAGGCCTGCTCTCACGTTATGTCTTACAGCCTCAAGGTGAAGATGCGGTGATTCGTCCCGTGGCACCCGCCGATCGTATCGAACTTTGGAACACTTTTAATTTAGTCCTGCGTCGACTCGCTGAAAAAATTCAGCCTGGTAATCTTGCCGTTGAAACCGTGACTGTATCCGATCGGATGGAGTTTATTTTAAATCGACTGAATACCGAAGCGAAGTTTAGTTTTACCAGCTTACTGTCAGAGCGTCCGACGATTGCGTATTTAGTAGCCACTTTTCTCGCCTGCCTAGAACTCTCTCGCCTCGGTTCACTTGAATTAGAACAGGAAATAAATTTCCAAGATATTTTCTGTACTAAACCTTTAAAAAGCACAGCGGATAGTACTTCGCAGCCTTTGACGGCTTCATCCGAGTTTGATGAGCCCACGGGAGAAGCTAATTAGGTTACGATTTGAGATTCTAAATTTTTCTGTTTAAATAGTCTCTATGGCGGGCAAACAAAAGAATCGGAATCACCTACTTGGCTTGGGCTTGGATAATACCGACAACCATAAGCGCATCACCAAGGGTGAAGGTTTCTCGTTAGTGGGTGGATCGAACGAGACCCACGAGAGAATGACCGAAACAGTGATTAAAACCGCCGAAGAACTGCAACGGAAGGGTCGGACAATTCCAACCGCCGACCCTAAGGAAATCGCCGACCTTTTGCGTAAACACGAACGGGTGGATTAAGACGACAAAATCTCTTACTGACTGATTGACTCACCCCCATTCCAGCACTTGATAACACCCATCAAAGATGAGCCTAGAGACACCCCCTCCACCACCACCTCCTCCGCCACCTTCCTCTGACGGTGATGCTAATTCAGCTCCCAAGCTTAAGCTGAATAAGCCTGCTGGTGCGTTTGTTCCACCACCTCCTCCCAGTGCTGGTTCGATTCCTCCTCCCCCGCCTACCGCTGCCATTCCTCGCCCACCTGTCGTTGGAGCCGGAGCACCAAGAATCGCACCCACCTTTTCATCTGAACCCAGTGCAAGTGTTTCGACCTTAGAAGCCTCGTTCGACGTTCTCGCTATGGTCGCCTCCATCGCGGCTTTTGCATTTTTATTATTAGAACTCTTCGTTAAAACTAAGGGATAATTTCTATGGCTTCCGAACTCATCGACAACCTCGACGCTACCACGTTTGAGTCTACTATTAAAAGCGCATCGGTTCCGGTGCTCGTAGACTTCTGGGCCACCTGGTGTGGACCCTGTAAACAGCTTGGTCCTGTACTGGATCAACTGGCCACTGAGATGTCTGGGTCAGTCAAAATCTGCAAAGTGGACGTAGACACCAATCAATCCCTAGCGGCCCAACTCGGCGTTACCTCAATCCCTGCACTGTTTCTTTTTAAGAACGGTCAAGTGGTTGATAAAATCGTCGGTGCACGTCCGAAAGGCGACATCGCTGCCTTCATTAAGAAACACGCGTAAGTCAGTTTAAATAAATAACAAAGAAGCCCGAGAAATCTCGGGCTTCTTTGTTTATAAATCTTATTGGCTCTTACTTAGATTCTAAAGGATGCTGATCGAGAATCTCTTTAGGGCTGTACTGACCACGGGCACCAATAGCTTTACGTACTTCAGCCACCTTAGTATCCATGACGGGTTCACCTTGATTACCCCAAGCCGAACGAACGTAAGATATGATATTGGCAACTTGGGCATCTTTCAAACCCGCGCCGATATTGGACATATTGCCGACATACTTTTGTCCCTTAACTTCGATTTCACCCGCTAAGCCAGCGAGGACAATTTTGATAACACGCTCTTCATTACCCACGGGCCATGGAGAACCAGCAAGTGGGGGAAAGGCACCGGGGACGCCTAAACCAGTGGCTTGGTGACAAGCGGAACACTGTTGAATGAAAAGTTTTTCACCCTTAGCGACATCAGGCTCAAATGCTTTGGGTCCGCTATCGACGACTAATTTCGGTGCATCGAGATCGAATGAGCTAGCCGAGAATCCACCCGAATTACGGGTTAAATAAACACCTGCCCAGAAACCGAATCCGCAAAAGATAAATACAATGACGATAGGCAGCATAGAAAAACCTTCCCTAGGTTCTTCTTTGTCACGGGCGAGGTGCGAGTGAATTTCGACTAAGCGATTATCGGAAAGATTACCCTGTTCGCCAAAGGAGCGATTAGGCTTATCGTTATTTTGAGAATTTTGTGACATGGGATTACTGTTTCAATTTCGCTTCAGGCGAATTGTAGTCGATACGAAGGGACTTTAAGTACGCGACCAAGGATTGAGCGCGCTCGGTGGGCTGAGTGATACCATTTTTATCTACGACGTATAAGAAATTATAAGCAGGCATCGTACTGCCAGTCGCAGGCGAACGAAGGTGGCCATGGATTTCGTCATCGGACTTAGCGCGGGCACCGTAGTTGGCGAGGTCAGGTCCATTGCGATGCTCACCGAGCAGCAATTGAGACTGAAGAACGTAGTCACGAGCCACAGTAGGACGTGGACCATAACCCTTAGCGATATCGTTGCCCTGCCCGGCTGGACGAACCTGCTGTGTGTGACAGGCGACGCAGCCTAATTCCAGATAAACTTGGCGACCTTGAATCGCTAAGCCAGTTTCACGTGGAGGAAAAAGTGCGCCACCCTCTTCGGCCGGTGCACGACCCAGTGTTCCTAATTGAACTTCACTACTAATCAGCAGACCACCAAAAGGAGCAGCAAGGGTGAAAAAAATACCAGCCAGAATGAGATTAAAGTCCTTCATGTTCAGTGCAATTTAAGCGTGGGTGTTATCGTTGGAGTTTTGCGCAGAAGCTAAGAGCATGCCGAAAGAGTTAATCGCAAAAGCCACGTGGCCCACTAATTGTAAAAGCACGAATAAGATTACAGGGATATAATAGCTGACGAGGCCACTCTGACCTGAGGGGTAACCACAGATTAAGAGATGCAAAGCTAAACCAAGGCCACCGATGGTCGAAGACCAAAAATGGAGGTGAACTAATTTTGCTGAAGGCCAGAATGATCCAGTGATACGAGGAAGAATATAATAAGTAGCACCGAAGATAACCATGGATACGAAACCGTAATGAGCGAGCTGTTGCTGGCCGACCGTGAAGTCCGTGAAACGCACAATTGCATTCAGTGAACGGGTTGCGAAAACAATATTTAAGACAGAAGAAACGGCGAAGCTGACGATGCCAACCAAAACAAAACGGAGGGTCGTGTTATTCCAAGCACCCGAGATTCCGCGATTGTAGGAGAGAGTTCCAAAGAAATTAATTCCTAAGATAATTACTGGAACCAACATCATCAGCGAAGTAATGACACCAACGGATTGAATCCAAACAGGAATTGGCCCACCGAGTAATGATGCCGGAGCCGTCCAACCCGCGAAAAGGAAATAAGTCCAAAATCCAACCGTGGCTAAATAATAAGCGGAGATAGTGCGACCAGACTCCTTGGAGAGGAAATAATAAGTCGCAGAAATCGCTGATGATCCAATCCAAAGTAATTGGATATTTTGGATGAACCAACTGTGGATGATGGCCTGAAGCACTCCGGATGTTGGATACCAAAGAACCAGTAACTGAGTAATACCAAAGGCTACTGGGAAGACGAAGGAAGCACCGATGATATACCATTGTGACACGAATACGTGTCCAGTAGGACGACGAACAAACGCAACCGCGGGCCAGAGAGCAGCCAGGAGAAAACTAATGAATAAAGCCGGCGCTACTTCTTTGGGCATTTCTAAAAGCGTGTAGCCGTTGAGATGTCCAAGTAAAATGGCACCGAGTCCAAAAGTGAGAGCGAGATTCCAACCCAACCAACCACAGACTGCTAACCAGCTATCTTTAAACTCGAAGCGAGCCAGAGCTGACATGATCCATAAATTTACAGCAAAAATGGCGTTACCAATCCAACCATAGGTAAAGGCGTTTCGCTGAAGTATTTCTAAACGACCATAAGTGAACCACTCACAACCAGCCATGAAAGATGGGAGTTGTAGCTTAAGTCTTACGATGAGTCCGAGAACGGATGAAATCATTAACCAACCCAACGCTGAGATAAAAAATAAACGGACAGGCAGGGTACTTCCGGTATCGCTGGGGGAAGAATGTGATTGGCGGTTATAGTCCTGACTCATCGTATATTATAAAAATTATTTAAGGCCTAATTCGGCAGTGGTCCAAGGCGTGTTACGTGAAGCATTGGCATCGCGTACCGCTTTGACTTGTTCAACGGCCACCGGGCCAGAGTTGTTACCAAAACTAGCACGCACATAAGTGAGAACGTCAGAAATTTCTTGGTCATTCAATCCAGCAACAGGGGGCATCATGCTAGTGTAGGTTGTACCTGCGACCGTGACTGGTCCCATGAGTCCATGGAGGATGAACTTGATGGGTAAAGTCGCATCACCATTTACAATAGGCGCTTCGGCTAAAGGGGGGAAAACGGGGGCGAGTCCTTTGCCTGTTGGTTGGTGGCAAGCAATACAGGTTCGTGAGTATACTGCTAATCCGCGCTTCATAGTCTCTTCATCGGCGACTTTAGGTGCATCGACTTTAGCAGTAACTGGCTGGGGTGCAGATGGACCGGGTGCAGCGTAACTACGCATTTTAATTACGAGATCAGAATTAGCAGCAATGAGCGACATCGCAGCCTCGACCGGCACGCGATAAGTTCCATCACTGTTTAAACCAGTATCAGAAATTAAACCTTTGGCTTTTGATTCGGTGTCAGCACGTAATGCCTTTTCAGCGAGGCGGCGTTCAGTGTCGGAATTAGTTTTCGGACTGAAGGCAACATACGCGTAGGCGATGGCAAAGATTGCGACAAAAACGAAAGCTAAAATACCCAACCAAGAAGCAACTTGGGCAGGAATTAAAGGGCGATTTCCATTAGAAGAATGATCACTCATGGTAATTGATAGACTCGAGAATACGAGGGTCGTGGACGGGAATAGTTTCTGCCTTGGTGGAGGCACGTAAAAATAATCCGATGACTAAGCAGCCGAAGCCAGCAATCGCGAGCAAGTCTAATGCGAGATAGCCACTGATAAAGGGCGACACGGTAAAACCTTCGGGAGCCGTTTTATCTACGATTTGACGCGGCACGGCATTAAACCAGAGATCCACGATACCACCCGCAAAAATAATCCAGGCAATGGTGAGTAATCGACCTGCAATAATTTTCGAGCGATAGAATAAAAGTGAAAGGAAAGGTAGGAAAAAGAATCCGAAAATCAGGTACATCGAAACACCCCACCAATCGCTCTTCAATCCAGTGATGGGATTAAATTCACGAATATTATACCAGAAAGTTTCTTCAGGGATATTCGCCGTATAAATTAAGAAGTACTGTGAGAAGCTGATGTATGCCCAGAAAACGGTGAAAGCTAACATCAGACATCCAAGTACGTGACGGTGGGCCTGATTAAGAAGACCATCGAGCCAACCGCCATTGGAGAGTCGATAGGTCACAATCACGGTAGCCGCTAAAGCCAAACGGATTGATAAGGAGAAAAACCACACCCCATACATCGTCGAGAACCAGTGATAAGAAAGAGCCATCAAACAATCGAAGGCGAGCATCGTAAGTAAAACCGCACTGGCAGGAATTCCGACTGCAGAAATCGCATGTAAAGTATGAGTATGTTGTGCGGTGCGTTCTTTATCTTGCTTGAAGGACCAGTGACGGAGAGCCCAAGTAATCACTCCAAAGAATACAATGTAAACTGCGATACGAATGAGGAAAAAGTTTTCGTTCAGGAACCAACTTTTTGACTGAAGAATGGGGTCGTGCCCTACTTCGTGTCCGCTCGGTAGAATATGTGAAGCATTAGTCCACTCCCAGAGTAGATGGCGAAACTCTGGAATAAATGCTAACGGAGCGACACCCACTAAAAGCACTATGGGTAAAGCGCTAATCATAAACTCCCAGGTACGACGAATAAGCGGAGCCCAACCAGCGTCGAACACACGCGTAATCATGGTGAGCATGAGCATTCCGATTAAGGTAGAAACCCAAAATAAAGAACCCATTAAAACGGAGAGTGCGGGGCGGTGATCGTGTTCGCCTAAGCCAAGGAAGGCGAATGACCACACCGCAACCAAGGCAATAAAGCCAGCGGCAACAAAAGTTGTCCAATGGGATGATAAACGTGAAGGAGAAGCGCTCATGGCGAATTATTTGGCGGTGGCCTTGATGGAGGCGGGAGTGATTTCGGGTGGACAGAACTGAGAAAGTTGGAGCGCACGTAAATACGCGACGACCGCCCAGCGTTCCTCAGGTGAAAGTTTATCGCCGTAAGGCATCATCGTATTTTTACCGTTAGTAATAACGTCAAAAATTTGGCCCTGCGGATAGGCGCGGTACATCGGGCTTTGTAAATTAGCAATCGTGTTGATGGCGATGTCGCCTTCAATCGCTGAACGTACTTTCATAATACCATTACCATTGGCGGCTTGTCCGTGACATACGGCACAATAGATTTGATATTTCGCACGACCTAATTCGAGAACCTTACTATCGATGGTGTAAGGTTGTAATTCACCTGAAGATAAAAGCGTGAGGGTTTTCGTGGGAAAATCTAAAAGGTAATTACCCTGCTCATCTTTTCCGCTAACGAATGAAGCATTGAGTGACTCAGCACGACGATAGTCTGCAGAAAAAACTTGGGTGGGTACGAGACCGGTACCGCGAGCAACCGATCCAGCTACAGGCGGGCGCGCGTCGCGTCCATCGGCGAAGAAAGTATTTTCACCCTGAGCTTTATACTTCGATTGATAGTCCATATCATCGAAAACATAAATGGGAGTTTGCTTGGAGGTCTTTCCTTGGAAACCCAGGAAGCCAATCACTGCAACAACAACGATAGCGAGAAATGTAAGGTAGCGGCTCATGGTGGATTAGTCGCGAATAACGGTGATTTCTTGACCCCCTAAAGAGAGTAAGAAGTTACGAGATTCATCTATATGAAAATTGGAATCACGAGCTTCCAAAACAATCATGAACGAGTCATCCGAAGTACGCGCAAATTGCGGAAGATCGAAGAGGGGGTGATGATGCTGGGGGAGACGATTTAAAATAAACTGTCCGAAGAATGTACCAAACGCAGCGAAGAGAATCGTGCACTCGTACATGATTGGGAACGGAAAGATAGGACTCCAGAATGGTTTACCACCGACCACGAGTGGGTAGTCATACGAATTCATATACCAAGTAAGCAAACAGCCGGTGATGAAACCGGTAACACCACCTAATAAAGTCAGACGAGGTATCTTGGAGCGTGACAAACCCATCGCGGCATCCAAACCGTGAATCGGATAAGCCGAATGCACGTCCCAATATTTCCAGCCTGCATCGCGTACTTTTTCCGCAGCGTGGTAGACGTCAGCAGGCTTGCGAAAGGTGCAAGCTACACCGTGGATACTTTCATTACGTTCATTCATGGTTCGTGACGTCAAATTAATGGTTATGAATATCGGAGTGAGGTGAGACCATCTTCAGCTCGGCCATCGGCAGAAGCGGGAAGAATCTCACGAACAGAAGGAACAGTACCGAGAAGAAACCAAAGGTACCAAAGAAAGTGAAGATATCCACGATAGTTGGACTGTAATAACCCCAGCTCGACGGTAGATAATCATTCGCCAGCGATGTAACGGTGATGACGAATCGCTCGAACCACATGCCAACGTTGACGAATAAGCAAATGATCCACACGAGAGAGTGATTTTCGCGAATCTTCTTAAACCAGAAAAGTTGAGGCGTGATGACGTTACAAGAAACCATGATCCAGTAAGCCCAGGCATACTGACCAAAGGCACGATTAATGAAGGCAAACTTTTCGTAGGCGTTACCGGAGTAGGCAGCGATAAAGAACTCCGTAGCGTAAGCGTAACCGACCATCGTACCCGTCGCTAAAATAATCTTACACATGTTGTCGATGTGGTACTGATTAATCACATCGTGCAGACGATAAATCGCACGCAAAGGAAGCATCAGCGTCAACACCATCGCGAAGCCGGAGAAAATTGCACCCGCAACGAAGTAAGGAGGAAAAATAGTCGTGTGCCAGCCAGGAACATTTGAGACAGCGAAGTCGAACGAAACGATAGTGTGCACAGAAAGAACGAGCGGAGTGGATAATCCAGCGAGCAGCAGATAAGCCATTTCCATATTAGACCACTGACGATTTCCACCGCGCCAACCCATCGCCAAGACGCTGTAAAAAGCTTTTCTCCACCAAGTGGTTGCACGATCGCGGATCGTACCGAAGTCAGGCACCATGCCCATGTACCAGAATAATGTCGAAACGGTGAAGTAAGTTGAAACCGCGAAAACGTCCCACTCTAGAGGAGAACGGAACTGTGGCCAAATTCCATTTTGGTTAGGTATTGGGAAGAGCCACCAAGCATACCAAACGCGACCGACGTGGAAGAGTGGGAAAATACCTGCACACATCACGGCGAAAATGGTCATCGCCTCAGCTGCACGATTAATCGAGGTACGCCATTTTTGGCGGAGCAAGCAGAGAATCGCAGAAATCAAAGTTCCCGCGTGGCCGATACCAACCCAGAAAACGAAGTTCACAATCGCCCAACCCCAGCCAATCGGTGAACGCAGACCCCAAACACCTGTTCCCGTTGAGACGAGGTAAAGTAATCCGGCGCCCGTAAATGAAGCGACAAAAAGTGCTACGGTAAAAAGAACTTTCCACCAGAGAGGGGTCGGCTCTTCGACAATACCACAAACTTTATCGGTGATCCAATGAAAGCTGCGGTCATTGAGTATGAGTTTAGCACGGGGTAACTCGACAGGATTTACCTTATCGAGTATCGCAGGACGTTCAGAAGAATGATCAGGGGCGTGAGCCATGGATTAAAAATTCGTTTAGAATTATTTGGTATGTGATTCGGATTTATGAACCGGTGCACCATGCTCCGGACCACTCTGCCCTTCTCGGCCAGCCATTTCCTTGCGAGAAAGCGGAACACGACTTGCACCCGGCATGCGTGCATTAATATTTCGTAACTTCGCTTGGTAAGTAGTGCGGGGACGAGTGTTTAAATAAGTGAGAGCACCGTAAGAGCGAGTGGAGGCCTTCGCTTTAGCGACACGCGAATTAGGATCAGTGATATCACCAAACTCAATGGCTTCCGCTGGGCAGGCTTGTTGGCAAGCGACTTGAATCGTGCCATCCGCAACACGGTGATTGGCAGAATCTTTCGCGCGAACCTTAGCTTGGATTTTTGCTTCTTGAATGCGTTGTACGCAATACGTGCATTTTTCCATCACGCCACGCATCCGGACGGAAACGTCTGGATTCTTCTGCATCTGCGGAAGATCAGCAGGGTCTTTCGGTAATTTAGCAGGCCCGAGAGGTCCTTCGTAATAGTGGCCTGCTTCGCGTTTGTTATAATCGAGGAAGTTGAAGCGACGAACTTTGTACGGACAGTTATTCGCGCAATAACGAGTACCGATACAGCGGTTGTAAGCCATCGTGTTGAGACCTTGGTCGTCGTGCACAGTGGCGTTAGCTGGACAAACCGTTTCGCAAGGTGCGGTTTCGCAGTGCTGACAAGCAACACCCATGAAAGTAACTTGGGGATCTTCAGGAATCGCGGTGCCTGCTTTGTCGCGACCGTCAAAGAAGTAACGATCGAGACGAATCCAATGCATGTTACGACCCTTCAATACTTGGTCGCGTCCCACGACTGGAATATTATTTTCAGCCTGACAGGCAGTCACACAAGCATTGCAACCCGTACAGGTATTTAAATCGATCGACATACCCCACTGCTGTTGAACAGGGAATTCACTTTCATGACCCTTCCAAACGGCGACGTTGGGAGCTACAGTGTGATCAGGATGCTCGTATGCAGAATTTCCACGCGGAGTAAGCACCGCTTTTTCTGCCGCTGTAAGATTTTCATCTTTTCCGTAAACCGCGGGAGCGTGTCCATCAATTCCGAGTTTCGCAAAATTTTCGTTATGGTGTAAATCTTCGGCGTTTCCTTCGCGAACCACGTCGCGACCTTCCATCGACCAGTGATCTTGTGTGTTACAGACCGGAAGACTTTCGCCAGTGAGTTCTAAAGTTACGCCCGTGCGAAAAGCGGTGGATTGCGAAGTAACGAAAGGATAAACGTTGAAACCATTACCCACTACTTTGCCTTGTAATCTTTCAGCGACACGGGTGGCAACGCGTCCAGCAACAGCACGACCAAATCCTAATTGTAGACCAATAGTGAAATCAGCCATCCCAGGCATGATAAAGAGAGGCCCTTTGATACTAACGCCATTGAGCGTTAATTTCGCATAATGTGCGATGAGTTTACCATCGATCACCTGATTGATATTTCGATTCAGCGCTCCGATTTTCTGGATAACGCCAATCGCCGGTTCAATATCGAGTTTAGCCGCGAGTTTAGGACTGATGAGAATAACGTTTTCCCATGAAGTCTTGGACATGGGATCGGGTGCTTCTGCTAACCAACCATTGTTGGCATACAAGCCGTCGCCCGTGTGGACGCTTGGCAAAATACGTGCTTCGAGCGAGCTGAAGGACAATGGTGGAGCGACAAATTTTTGGACACTATCCACATCGAGTTTTATTTTTTTCGCAACACTGACAGTTTCCGCCAGAACGCCTTCAGCCAACCATGCAGCAAAAGCGGCACCGGAATTATTTTTAGCGAGACGATTAAAAGTTTCGCGAACTAAAGCGTAAGGCTCTTGGTTTTTTCCAGCGAACGGAGCTAAAACATCGAGTTCCGAAAGTGTGGGGAAAAGCGGCTCAATCATTGGCTGCACGGGCACATAAGTACCATCGAGCGTGCGACCATCGGACCAGCTTTCTAAATAGTGTGAAGCGGCAATCACCGTACCGCCGACTGATTTCACTAAAGCAGAAGTTTCGTCAAACGCCGGGCCGTGATAGCCTAAGCGAACAACATTTTTAGCCGCCTTCACTGCTTTAGCAAAATCTACATCAGCAGGAGCATCGTAAGCAGGATTACCGCCTAAGATAATTAAAGTGTTAGCAGGTTGGACGACTAATTCGGCAATCGAATTCGAAGCGGATAGATTGGACTCAACAACGCGAATGGCGGCATTCAGTGCCTTGTTCGCTAAATAAATCGCACGATGAGCATCAATCGAAAGATGGTCGCCAGCAACAATGAGTGATTTTTCCTTAGCACCAACTAAATCAGTTACACATTCCTTAATCCAAACTTCGGGAACAGAAATACCAGAAACTTTGGATGTTAAAACAGCGGCCTCAGATTTACTTCCAGTTTGTGCGAGTACTTCAGCAGCAAATAAAATCGCTAAACCAGAAATGTGTGAGGTAGAAGCACGTAGACGGTGATCAGCGGCTGCACCGGTGATTGTGAAGGTCGACTCAACCACGTAGAGGCGTGTCATCTTGTCCGCCTCTTCAGCGTTGTCCGCACGACGACCAGTGGAGTAGGCACGAGTATTTTCAACGGTACCGTCACCGGTGTTTAGAAAATCGGCATCGAGACTTAAGATGCGACGCGCTTGAGCGTAGTCGGGTAAAATACGTGCACCCAAGGCAACTTCAGCGCGGTTTTGGGCAACCGGAGTGTACTCAACAAAACGTGACTGTGGTAAAATTTCTTTAATCGCGGCAACTAAGGCTGCACGGGTGGGCGAAGATGAGGGACGAGCTAAGATTGCTAAGCCGGCACCCCCATTAGCTTTTTCGGAGGCGGCAAGTTTGCGGATTAAATCACGAACGTCGGAAATCGAAATTATTGAACCACTGGAGCCGATGGAAGCTTGCGCACGCTCAGGATCATAGAGGTCGAGCACACTCGCTTGTGCGAATTTAGATGAAGCTGAACCGCTCGCACGATGGCTTGGATTTCCTTCAACTTTGGTTGGACGATGTTGATGGGTTTCAACAATCAAAGGCTGATTAGCTAATTCGCCAGGGAATGAGCTCGCGTAATAAGTAGCGACACCAGGAATCGTGTTCTCAGGCTGTTTGCTATAAGGTAAAGTGTGGTTACGTGGTTCGCGACATCCAGCGAGGCCCAATCCCGCCAAGCCAAAAGAGGCACCCATCAACATTAAAAATTCGCGACGTTCAACTTTCGAGATGTTCGCAGCATCGTCCAAAAATTCACGTTCGGCGCGCGTGCGGAACTCGGGCGACTTGTTGCGTTCATCGAGACTACGCCAGTAGGTGGGCCCCGTAGTTTCGCCCTCTTGGGCAGTAGGATGTTGAAAAACTTTCTTACTCATTGAGAAATTTTATTTTAGCGGTGGCAGCCAGAACAGCTTTGGGGTGGGTTGACTTTCCAGTCGTGGACGAACTTAGTTCCCTGAGTTGCTTGCGCTTCAGGCGATTCAGCTTTCCACGATAAATCGGTAACTTTATCGAGCGGACGGAGGTATTGTTCGGGATTGCGGTGACAATCTAAACAGAAACTCATGTTCAAAGATTTTTGCTGACCGACGACGGCTTGTTGGTCGATACGACCGTGACATTCCACGCAACTCACGCCGCGATTAATGTGCACTGCGTGATTAAAATAAACGTAGTCCGGAGCCTTGTGGACTTTAACCCAGCGAACGGCTTCACCCGTTTCTACGCTGCGACGAATTAACGCTAAAGCAGGACTGTCGGATTTTACTTGGCTGTGACAGTTCCAACACGTGTTGGAGGTCGGCACATTTGAATGGCTAGAACGATCGACGAAATTGTGGCAATAACGACAGTCGAGCCCGAGCACAGAATCGGGTCCAGCGTGGAAGGAGTGATCAAAAGCTACCGGTTGATCAGGCGTGTAACCGACATTCAAATACTTATTCGTGGCGTATTCATTAATCGCCGCAACAACGACCGCACCCGTCGCTAATAAACAAACCAAGATTTGAAACGGTAGATTGTTAATCGAACGGCGGAAAAAATTACCGCGGGTGGAGGGTCGATTAAGAAATTCAAGAAGTTTACGCATGGGGAGCGAAAGATAAAATTAACGTGAAGTATTTCGCGCGATCGCGCGGCCTTCGGGTTGGGCAGAAAGTGTAGAAGACACGGGGACAGATTTCTGCGCAGAAATAGAATTTGAGCTCGTGGCTTTAGACAAAAAACCGAGAGACAAAACAGAAGCGACAGTCGTGCCAGCTTTGATTAGGAAGTTTTGTCTAGAGGTGCTTTTCTCGCTCATGAATAGATTCTATAGAGGCACAAAACCTACCCCCCTTCGCAACCGAAATTTTCAATGATTTTTAGGTTAATTTAAGCCTAAGACCTGTGTGTACCCTGTTTATAACCTGTAAATTGTGACCTTAATAAAGTCATAAAATGTTTATAATGAATAGTTTATGTTAATATAAATAGTTATTTTCAATAAAATTAGGGCTTTGAGACCCTATTTAGGCGTCAAAGAGTATTAGAAAATGAGACGATTAACCCCTGTGGGGCTAATCGTCTGCAGGCCTAAAATTGTCGAATTATCGGCTTAATGACTTGGCGGCGATGCGCACCAGCTCGGTAAAGCTTTTAGCATCGAGTGCCGCCCCGCCGATCAATCCACCGTCAATATCTTGCTCGGCCAATAAAGCGTCTGCGTTATCTGGCTTCATCGATCCACCGTAGAGAATTAAAATACGCGCAGCGGTGTCGGCTCCCAATTGTTGAGCGAGAAGTTTACGAATGAAGGCGTGAACTTCTTGAGCCATCGCAGGTGTTGCAGTCTTACCGGTACCGATGGCCCACACAGGCTCATACGCGATGATCACGCTCTCCGCTTTGGCGGCAGGAACTCCGGCTAAACCCGCTTCGAGCTGACGACGTACCACTTCCATGGTTTGGTTGGCTTCACGCTCAGCGAGTAATTCGCCGACGCATAAAATAGGTTTCAAAGTCGCAGACAATGCGGCCAAGACCTTGCGATTAATAAAAGCATCATCTTCACCAAAGATGCTGCGACGTTCACTATGACCAATAATCACGTGGGTAACGTGCAAGTCACGAAGCATGGATGCGGAGATTTCTCCAGTGAATGCACCGTTTGCTTTATCGTGAATATTTTGAGCACCGAGCGCGATTAATGAGCCTTCAATCGCATGGCCCACCGCTGAGAGTGCAGTGAATGGTGGGCAAAGAACAACATTCACGGAAGCTTGTGAGCCGACCGAGGCTGCGGAAATTTCTTTTACAAGTTCAACGCCTTCGGTGGCGGTCTTGTTCATTTTCCAGTTACCAGCAATGAGAGGAGTACGTTTAGACATGATAATAAAAATTAAGCAGAGAGTGCAGCAACACCGGGAAGAACTTTGCCTTCCAGGTACTCTAACGAAGCGCCACCACCGGTTGAACAGTGCGACACCTTGGTATCGACACCAAATTTCTTAGCAGCCGTTGCAGTATCGCCACCACCCACAATAGTGATTGCACCGCGTTCAGTCGCTTGGGCAACCGCGTGAGCCATGGCCTTGGTGCCGACGGCGAATTTTTCGAATTCGAAAACGCCGCAAGGACCATTCCAAATGATGGTGCCCGCACGGCCAATCGCAGCCTCATAAAGCTTAATAGATTCAGGGCCTCCGTCCATACCCTCCCACTCAGCAGGGATACCGCCAGCCATGGTGGCAGGTTGAGTATTGGCATCGGGTGAGAATTTATCGCCGCAAGTGAAGTCGACCGGCAAGGTAACTTTGACGCCTCGCGCTTTAGCTTTTTCTAAAAGTTCGGCGACGATTTTTGCACCTTCAGGGTCGAAGAGAGATTTGCCTATTTCCATGCCGTCGCAAACTTTACGGAAGGTAAAAGCCATACCACCACCGATAATAATTTCGTCAGCCTTCTCGATCAGATTACGGATGAGAGGAATCTTGTCGGCAATTTTCGCACCACCTAAAATCGCTAACAACGGACGCTTGGGATTATTCAGTACTTGATCGAAAGCTTTGAGTTCTGCTTCCAAGAGGAATCCAGCAGCCTTACGTGGTAAATTGACACCGACCATCGAGGAGTGAGCGCGGTGAGCAGTACCGAAAGCATCGTTTACGTAGATATCGCCTAAACGTGATAATGAAGCCCTAAAATCAGCTACTTTAACCGGGTCGGCCTTCATGCTAGTACCATCTTCGAGTTTAACTTTACCTTCTTCTTCGATGTGGAAGCGTAGGTTTTCTAAAAGTAAAACTTCACCTGGCTTTAAAGATTTTGCAGCAGCTTCAGCTTCTGGACCGACGCAGCTGGAAATAAATTTAACCGGTTTACCTAAAAGTTTTTCTAACTCACCAGCGACGGAACGTAGAGAAAATTTCTCAACCACTTTACCATCGGGACGGCCGAGGTGTGACATCAATACGCAAGAGGCACCCCCTTCGAGAAGGAAACGAATGGTAGGAAGTGCGGCTGCAATACGTTGGGTATTGGTAATGGCTCCGGTCTTCTTGTCTTGAGGGACATTGAAGTCGACGCGAACGAGGGCGCGCAGACCTGAGATAGAACCGAGTGATTTAAGGGAGGGTGCGGACATGGTTGTAAAGGGAGGAGAGAAAAGATTTCTTGGAGCGGTGGGAAGATTAAAGCACTGCGAATGCCAAAGTATCGTCGCGGGACCTATTTTAGCCCAAAAACAAGACAGGCGAACCTCGCGGATCGCCTGTCGCAGTCAATTTCGACTTAAAACTTAGAGCTTTGCGGTAACTTTACCGAGAAGTTCAACCACGCGGTTGGAATAACCCCACTCATTATCATACCAGCTGATGAGTTTGAAGAAGTTCTTATTCAACTCAATCGATGAACCTGCGTCGAAGATCGACGAATGTTTATCGTGAATGAAGTCAGATGAAACAACTTCGTCTTCAGTGTAAGCGAGAATTCCTTTGAGGTAAGTTTCGGAAGCTTTCTTAAGAGCAGCTTTGATTTCTACTAAGCTGGTGTCTTTCACCGTTTTAACAGTGAGGTCGACAACTGAGACAGTAGGAACAGGTACACGCAGAGCCATACCAGTGAGCTTACCTTTAACTTCGGGTAAAACTAGGGATACGGCACGAGCGGCGCCGGTGGCTGAAGGAATAATGTTTTGAGCAGCCGTACGTCCACCCTTCCAATCCTTCTTTGAAGGACCGTCGACCGTCTTTTGGGTAGCAGTGTAAGCGTGGATAGTGGTCATGAGACCTTCAGCAACGCCGAAACCTTCTTTAAGTAAAACGTGGACCAGAGGGGCTAAACAGTTGGTGGTGCAAGAAGCATTCGAGATGATGTGGTGCTTCGACGATTCGTATTTGTCGTCATTAACACCAATCACCACGGTGATGTCTTCATCTTTAGCAGGAGCAGAGATGATCACTTTCTTCGCACCAGCATCGAGGTGACCCTTGGCTTTAGCAGCTTCAGTGAAGAGGCCGGTGGATTCGATCACCACTTCAACGCCGAGAGCCTTCCAAGGTAATTCAGCAGGTGACTTAGCGGATACGACTAAAATCTTTTTTCCGTTAACGACGAGAACATCGTCTTCAGCCTTATCGGGGGAAGACTTTTCTGAGGTCACTGTTCCGTTAAAGCGACCCTGGGCAGAGTCATACTTTAAGAGGTAAGCGAGATTGTCCGCGGGGACAATATCACCGACGGCAACGACATCAAAAGTCTTACCGAGGTGGCCCTGCTCAACGAGGGCGCGGAATACGAGACGGCCGATGCGGCCGAATCCATTGATTGCTACTTTGGTTGCCATATTTGTTATACGTGAAAAGAATCTAAAAGAGTTGCCGAGGCCTTATGGCAAGCGAGAACACACATTAAGCCCCGACAACCCAAAGCCCACAGCCCAAAGGCCCTAAGGTAAGCACCCCGTGGTCAATTTTTGGCATCGGGCCAGGGGCCAATTTACAATCTAGATGGGGCGAAACGACAACAGGCCACCAGTGTAATTCCATCGGCAGAGCGAGCTGAACTTCAAATGGATGCGGATTACACGCTATCATTACCTTCACGGGACCCAATAAACCATCCGCATTTAACACAGCGACAAAACTTTCTTCGCTGTCGAGCTGGGTCACCTTCATCCAGCCCGGCGACACGGCTTCACGCGGACGCAGTACCGCGCCCGCGGATGAGAGTCTAAATTTTATTAACCGAGCGACCCATTCATGCTCAGAGTGAAAACGTTTCAGTCTTCGTGCATCGAGAGAATTTAAGTCAGCACGTTGCCATGTGTTGGAGACGCCCCGTTTGGATAATAAAAAATCTTGGCCCGCAGAAAGCATCGGCACGCCCGCTGAAGCCAGTAAAATCAGGTGCATCATGCGGGTGCGTAATATATCGGCCGGCATGGGATCAACTGCATCCGATTTGGGACATTCGGTAATACGATCAATCCACGCCATGTCATCGTGCGATTGCGCGTAACGCAAACGGGCGGAAGGACGAAAATCACAAGCAGCGATTTGATGCAGTAAATCTGAGGATCGGGCGTGTCCGCGCAAGTACGCCGGTAAAAACTCCCGAAACGCATCATCCCAAGAGGTCCATGATGTATGGTCTAAATCTCGAGCAAGGTGACCCCGGAAACTCCAAGGCTCGGCGATTAAAATTTTGTGTGGACGGTTAATTCTGAATTCATCTTCAATTTCTTGTAGGAGTGGAGTGCCTAATAATTCAGCCAAATCTAAACGCACTCCATCAACACCCAACACACCGGTCCAGTGTTGTAGACTGCTTAAAACTAATCGTCTAAACATCGGCGCTTCGGCACGAACATCGTTACCACATCCACTCCAATTAGAGAGCTGACCATGAACATCGGTTCGGAAATAGTAAGACTGATCGATTTGCAGTAAACTATTAGGACTACCAAAATGGTTTAGAACCAAATCCATAATGACTGCGATTCCCACTTCGTGAAACGCACGGACTAAATCTTGAAACTCAGTAATCGAATTAATTCCTGTATCATCAGAGGAATAAGCCGTAGCAGGGGCAAAAGCGGTAATCGGCATGTAACCCCAGTGGTATTCCGTCACTTCACCACGCTCATATTCCGTACAAGGTAAGAGTTCCACGGCGTTAACACCGAGCGATTTAAAATAATCACCATTCTGCCTAATCCATTCCGCGGCATTTTTAAAATTCGGTTTTTTGGAAAAACCAATCAGTCCAAATAAGTCCTTTAGATGAACTTCTAAGATGACGCAGTCTTCAACGGCTGGTGTTTTAAATCCGTCGTTCAAATCCATTAATTCATTTCTTGGGGTAACCAAAGAAACCGGAGGAGCGGGATGAACATGAGACATTTTCCGAGCCCACGGGTCCGCCATCGTGCGTCCATCAACGTTTAATAAATAAGCACAGTTCGAAAGATCAGCATCCACACTGCCCATCCAAGCACCCTGCCCTTCAGGTTTTAATTCACAACGAGCCGTTTGCGGAGATTTTAATTGAGGCGAAGAAATTGTATAACCAACCGAGACCGATTGTGCCCGTGGTGCAAAAACGCGGAAGGTGGTTTTTCCACCTGAAATCGTTGCACCAAAGGGTCCTGGCGGTTCTAAAACGTCGAGTGGGTCCGATGCTAAGATTTCACAAAACTCAACTAAGTCGTCTTGTTCATAAATAACACGGACGGGTCGACTGGTCGGATCAGCATCGACCGCGCGAAAACGAAATACATGTAAATTCGTTCGATCTAAACTCAGTTGTAAATTTCGATTACCGTATTGGTCTCTTTCGATATTATCGGCGTCGTGCGGTGGCTCTAGCCAATGATCATCACCACGATAAAATTTAAACGGCATGATCCTCTCATTTCTCATCACATCTACAATGGGTACACTTAACTCATAGCCTTCGACCCCGAAAAGACAGACGGCATGGAGCGACCAAGCGCTCATATCTTTAAGTGCTCCCCATTCATTAAACGGACCGCAAACAAAGAGAGAATTTTCCCGAGCATCTGGACATAACAGTTTCCATAGAAAGAAATGAACGCAGCCATTCTCGATCCAATACCCCGAACGTGTGGCCCAGGTTTGGGCCTCAGCTCGCTCCAGCAGACTTATTTTAGCGGGGGGATTGAGTTCTAATTTAGGCAAATCTGGCTCCACCCAATCGTGCGATAAGGCAATCAGACCCGAGGCCTTTGTCTCCCATCGTGCACTGGCTAACAGACGATACATTACCTAACTGATGCCAATAAAAGATTTCGCTGGCGAGCAAAAGCGGGCTTTCCTCCTTGCGTAGTTTTGCTCACAGTACCGCCGTGGATATCAATGTTCTCACCAGCCAATGGGAAGGTCACCAACTTCTCGATTCAGGCGACGGCTTGAAACTCGAAGAAATCGGAGGCGTCCGCATGATTCGTAGCGAACCCAAAGCGTGGTGGAAACAGTCATTGCCTAAATCTGAATGGAGCAAAGCAGTCGCTATTCACGAAGAAGGCGGACGCGAAGGTCATTGGAAATTAAACGGTAATTGTCCGCGCGATTGGGAAACCAAATTTGGTGATATCAAACTTCAATTGCGTTTCATGGATAACTCCAAGCAGTTCGGAGTTTTCGCAGAACAATCTCCGCATTGGAAATGGTTAGCTGAACAAAAATCTACCAGCAATCCGCGTCCACGCCTGCTCAATCTTTTTGGTTATACCGGAGCAGCTTCACTTATCGCCGCCAAAGCAGGCTGGAATGTCACTCACGTCGACGCCTCCAAACCTGCAGTCGCTTGGGGTCGTCGCAATCAAGAGGCTTCGAAAATGACCGAAGAGCCGATTCGCTGGATCATTGAAGATGCTCCGACGTTCGTGAAACGTGAAATCAAACGCGGTAATCAATACGAAGCGATTTTAATGGATCCCCCCGCCTTTGGTCGCGGCCCCACCGGAGAGTTTTGGAAAGTGGAACGCGACTTAGCTCCCCTGCTGCGCTCGTGTCGTGAACTTTTATCTCCGCAGGCGAAATTTATCATTCTTACCGTCTATACCATCGATGCATCGTCTATCTTGTGTCACAATCTCATTGAGGAATGCACGGAAGGCTTAGGCGGAAAAATCGATATCGGTGAACTTGCCCTCAAACAAGAAGGTAACGGGCGATTGTTACCTCTGTCGCTTTGGGGCCGCTGGCAGTCTAATCCCTTATTATAATTATACTTATAGTTAGATTGTCTGGCAGATAGGCGGTATAATGTTTTCAAAGAGTATCTTTTACTCTATGAAGGATAAATCGTGAGCATCACGCCTGACCAGACCACTTTTCGTGAGTTAGCAAAATCGGCTGACATCATACCCGTCTGTCTGGATTTGATGGCTGACCTCGAAACGCCAGTCTCAGTTTACGCCCGCCTCAGAAAGCTAGGTTCAAGTTTTCTTTTTGAGTCAGTCACCGGCGGCGAACGCATCGGACGTTATAGTTTTTGCGGTGCCAACCCTGCACTCACAATTACGGCTTTTGAAGACCGCACTGAAATCGTCACCCGCGCAGGCAAAAAAGAAATTGTCTCCACCCCTAAAGACCCACTCGATTTAGTTAAGAAAGAAGTAGCTAACCTCCGTGTCGCCAAAGTTCCAGGTCTCCCACCTTTTGTAGGTGGAATGGTGGGAATGGTGAGTTACGAATACATTCATCGCATCGAGCCCAGTGTACCCTGCGCTAAGAAAGATCCAGCTGGCACGCCTTTAATCCACTTCATGCTCGTGGATCGCTTAATTGCCTTCGACAACGCCCGACAGACACTTCGCTTAATCGTCAACGCCCGCATTACTTCACCCGACAAAGCGGATGAAGCCTATGCTGCGGCTAAAAAAGAATTAGAAGTTTTAAAATCAGTCGTCACCGGACCTTCCGCAGCTGCCGCAGCCGAACTTCCGACTTCCAACGATTTTGCGACCGGCAAATCTAATGTCAGCCAACCCGACTTCGAAAAAGCCGTCCAACGTGCCCAAGAATACATCAAGGCCGGCGACTGCGTACAGGTCGTTTTATCACGCCGAACCGATGTTGAATTTAAAGGAGAACCCTTAGACCTCTATCGTGTCTTAAGACATGTAAATCCTTCTCCTTACATGTTTGTGATCGAAACCGGATTAGGTTTCGACGTCGTGGGCGCCTCACCCGAAGTCAATGTACGCCTCACCCATCGTCGCTGTGAAATCCGACCTATCGCGGGTACTCGTCCGCGCGGCATCGATGAAGCGGCTGATCGTAAACTCGAAGCCGATTTACTGGCCGACCCCAAAGAGCGCTCTGAACATTTGATGTTAGTGGATTTAGCGCGTAATGATTTGGGCCGAGTCTGTGTTCCAGGAAGTGTGACCGTCCCCCATTACGCCATTATCGAACGCTACTCTCACGTTATGCATATCGTATCGCAAGTCGAAGGCGATTTAGCCCCGAAGTTTGACGCGTTTGATTTATTCAAAGCAACATTCCCTGCTGGGACACTTTCAGGTGCACCCAAAATTCGTGCCATGCAGATTATTTCTGAACTCGAAGGTGAACGTCGCGGAATCTACGGCGGAGCCGTCGGCTACTTCGGTTTCGATGGCGGACACGATTCCTGTATCGTCATTCGTACCGCCTCATTACGTAATGGTACCGCGAGCATCCAAGCCGGTGCCGGTATCGTTGCTGACTCCGTAGCGACCTCCGAATATCAAGAAACCATCAGTAAGTCTAAAGGTGTTCTTCGTGCACTCAGTTTAGCCACCGGGATAAAATCCTAAGGCATCATGACCAAACCTAAGTCTAATAAAAAGAAAGCCCCCGAGGCCAAAGACGACCTGCCCAAAAAAATCGTGCTGTCGCCGCCCCCTCCTGTGGTCAATGACGACCCCACGGAGCCGGGACAAGCTTGGGAGAAACTTTCGCCCGACGAACGTTCGCCGCTGAGATCTTATTTAGATCAAATCGGAAAAACTCCACTGCTTACTTTAGAAGAAGAAACGGCGCTGGCTCGAAAAGTACTTAAAGGGGATGAACCCGCACGGCAGAAAATGATTCAGTCGAACTTACGCTTAGTGGTAAGAATCGCCCGTGATTACGATGATTTTGGCCTGCCCTTAATGGATTTAATCAGTGAAGGAAATTTCGGACTGATCAAAGCGGTTGAACGTTTCGACCCCGATAAAGGCGGCAAACTCAGCACCTACGCTTCGTGGTGGATCAAACAGGCTATTAAGCGTGCTCTCGCCTCTAACGGAAAAACCATTCGCCTGCCCGTCCACATGGTCGATCGCATTGCACAAATGCGTCGCATGATTGCCCAACTCACTAAGGAATTAGAACGCGAACCCACCGACGATGAAATCGCCCAATCGATGGAGATACCGATTTCAAAAGTAGTACATATGAAGTCTGTCGCCAATCGTGCCGCATCGCTCGACCAAGAAGTCGGCGAAGAAGGCGATTCTACTTTGGGTGATTTAGTAAAAGATGAAAATGCGAGTTCTCCTTTTGAAAATCTTCGCAGCAAATCTGACGTCGCTGAAATTAATGAAATGCTGACCAGGCTCGAACCCCGTGAGGCTGAAGTCATCACTCTTCGCTTTGGTTTAAATGGTGAAAGTCCCCTCACCCTGGAAGAAATCGGCGAAAAATTTAAACTCACGCGCGAACGTGTTCGTCAGCTGCAACAAGGTGCACTGATGCAGCTACGTCGCATCATGACGGAGCGACAAAAAATGCTGACTACGGAAGATGTAAGAAAAAATCAGTTGGCTGACGCCCGCGCCGAAGTTTTAAGCGAGTTCTTCAAAGCCAAGGGCATGAAAGCACCCGATCAGAATAGCCGGCCTGGTCTTTGAAACTAAGTAGTTTAATTCTTTAATCGCCCTTAGGTTAACTTGGCTTCAACTTGTCCAAGTTAGCTATGTTGCATCCCTCATTCCAAAATCTTCCCCAAACCCGATTGGGTATTGGTGTCTATGTTTGGAAACTCACTCAAGAGGCACATCAGGGAAGAAATTGGCAATCGCGTTTGGTGAAAAGTCTTGGTGCATCCCTAAGCTCTTTTACGCAAAAGGATGTTTTTGTTGATTGGCTTAGCTTCTTACATGAGCCCGAAAATCAAGCAATCCTCGAGGCCAACCCTTTTCTTCGTTTTCGTACGCTGCGAGGTTATGTTTCAACCCGCTGGGGTAACGATAAAAAACTTAAGGTGCTCAAGGACTCACTTAGGTTTTCCCATTTAAAGAAAGGCTCTCTCCAAGATTCGTTAGTTATCAAAATGGAGGAAAAATTGACCATCGCCGATATCCCCCTGGGCGAAGATCTCGGTAATATTCAATTTAAACTTTCTAATAGCTATCGCTTCCGTCGCGAAGGCCAATGGACCTTGAGTGTACACTGCGATAAAATCGGTGATGAACTCTGCTCTATTGCTTTTGCCGTTGAGGACGTGAATGGACAGTGGACCGCCTATGCGGGAGCGATTCAAGGCGGTGCGGGGGCCAATGAGGATACGATTAAAGCCTCCTGGAAGGCCATGCACGGGGTTCGCGCCAAGGCTATGGCCATCTTTGCACTACAGGAAGTGGTGAGTGCCCTGGGGGTAAGTAGACTCCTCGGAGCCGGTAATTCGATTCAAATGAGTTCGGGCAAACACATGATTTCGGTGCCCTGGAATAAAATCTCTTTTAACTATAATCAAATGTGGGAAGAGGCCGATGGTAAAGCCGTCGAAGAAGGCTGGTTTGAATTACCACTGCGTGAGATTCGTCGCAGCCGTGAAGAGATTAAAACAAACAAGCGTGCGCTCTATACTCGTCGCTATGCACTCTTTGATCAGCTCAGTGTGGCGGTGTCACAAGGTTTGACTGCGAAGTAAATTCGCCAAACAAAAAGGGCTCCGTTTCCGGAGCCCTTAAGTGTTTAATTTCTAATCCGAAGATTAGAAGTTATAACGAA
>JBAXIK010000003.1:0-40821 GCA_037138415.1 Opitutia bacterium
AGGAGATTGGCACGGAATTCCTCAAGGCTGTTACCATTAGGTGCGGTAAGGCCAATTCCAGTGATAACGATGCGGCTCGGGGAGGGCATTGGGCGAACTTCCATCAAGCCATTGACGGGCTTGATGTCAAACCTGCCAATGTCTTCCCCTTGCAAAGTCCGACTTCACTGTTTTTATGGTTATTCGATGTCGAAACCTCTGGAGTGTTCAGTGTGTGGCGTAATTGCTACGGTTCATCTTACCCAAATCATCCAAGGTAAGGTCAGTAAAATCCATTATTGTGAAGCCTGCGCCAACAAGGGCGGAGCAGGTGACCCTGCTTTCTTTGAACTACAAAAGTTAGCTCAAGCCACCACCCTAAAACCAGCAATCGTCTGCCCAGTCTGTAAATTTACCGATATCGATTTTCGACGCCTGGGTCGCCTAGGTTGTCCCTCCTGTTGGGATGTTTTTGCGGCACCCTTGGATCAATTACTCAATTCCGTTCAACACGACTCTCAACACATGGGTCGTGTCCCTATGGGCGAACTTTCCTTTAATCAAATTCGTAAACGCATCTCGGCCGCTCAAGCAGAGATGGATCACTCAATAAAATCGGAGAACTACGAAAAGGCAGCGCAGTTGCGCGACGAAATCGCAAAACTAAAAACCCAAATTCCAACCGAATAAATTTATGTCCGTTAAAGATATTTTATCTGCTGAAAACGAATTAACTCACCTCTTGGGCGCCCAACAGGCCGTGGTTTTGAGCACCCGTGTCCGTCTCGCCCGCAATTTACAAAATCATCCTTTTCCCGGATGGGCTAAAGAAGCTCAACGCAAAGAAATTGCGGAGAAATGTATTACAGCATTAACGCAGTTAACTCGATTCAAGAAGGCTCATATTTTTAAGATGAGTGAACTGACTGACTTGGAACGCACCGTTTTAGTCGAGCGCCACTTGGTCTCGAAAGAATTAATCACCGGAAAAAGTGGAGCGGCGGTGATTAGTCGCGACCAAACTTGTTCTGTCATGGTGAACGAAGAAGACCATTTGCGCATTCAGGTTGTGAAAGCAGGTTGGCATTTACGCAGCACTTGGAATATCGCTGAGCAGCTAGACGACGCTTTAGGCTCCTCGTTAGAAATCGCTTTCTCCGATAAACTCGGCTTCTTAACTGCCTGTCCGACCAACGTGGGTACGGGCTTGAGAGTCTCAGCGATGGTACACTTGCCCGGACTGTGCTTAGCTGGACACATCGAAAAAGTTTCTCGAGCTCTCGGACAAGATGGCCTCGCCGTTCGCGGCTGGCTCGGCGAGGGTACCGAGGCGCTCGGAAATATCTTCCAAATTTCTAATCAGCAAACGCTCGGACTTTCCGAAGAGGTGATTATGAAACATCTCGGCAATTGGATTAAAAATCTAGTCGAACAAGAGTGGAACGCTCGCAGAAAATTAGCCGAAGAAGAGGGCCCACGTTTTACCGATCGTCTGGCGCGTTCTTTAGCCGTTTTACGTTCCGCCCATTTACTTACTAGTGTTGAATCGATGAACATGCTTTCGCATTTACGCATGGCGTGTGATTTAGGATATCTGCCCGAAACGAACCGCCCTATCATTGATCGTCTTATCATTGAAGGTCAGCCAGCCCACATTCAAGCTCGTCACGGGAAAGACCTAGACAGCGACGGACGTGATCGTTCTCGCGCCATTGCGGTACGTGAGGCATTAGCCGGTCTGCCAGAGATTACCGAGCCTACCGCTTAAACGTCTTTATTTTTCTTAAGGTCTTCGCGCGATAGATCATCGAGCATCGCCTGAACACGCGCTACTCCACCCGTCACATCATCCTCCGCGAAGGATAGGTCGGGCATACTTTTCATTTGTAAAATTCCACCGACAGTGGCTCGGAGTTCCCGACGAATTCTTTTAAAAAGATTTCGTGCTGCTTTTTTCTCCGGCACTCCACCCGAGACCGCATAACCTACATAAACTTGACGAAGATCAGGCGATACCCGTGCTCGTGTAATCGTAATTAAAGAAGCTTCGCTCCCCCAGTTTTGTCGCAGAGCGACAGAAACTTCCCGCTGCACTAATTCAGCGACACGGAGTTGGCGTTGCGACATGGCTTAAAGAGAAGGGCGAACAGAAAGAATTTCTACCGCTTCGATCACGTCACCAGGCAAGTATTCATCAAAGCCGCCCAATTTAATACCACATTCAAAGCCCGCCTTAACTTCAGAGGCATCGTCCTTGAATCGACGAAGAGTTTCAACTGGGCCTTGGTGGATGACTTGACCTTTACGTAATAAGCGAGCCTTGGCGGCGCGTTTGATTAGGCCTTCGGTCACCATACAACCAGCCACTTTATGTTCTTTTCCTTGTGCGAAAACTGCACGAACTTCGGCTGCACCTAATTTATTTTCACGTAATTCAGGATCCAGTAACTCAGCCATCGCTTCCTTAACTAGAGTGATAAGTTCGTAAATAATATCGTGAGCGAGGATGCGAACTCCCGTGCGTTTAAGCATCGGTTGAACACCATTTTCCAGTTTAGTATCAAAGCCAACAATAACGGATTTAGCGGCTTCAGCGAGTTGAACGTCGCTTTGGGTGATTGGTCCAACGGAGCCGCCCACGATTTCTAGACGAACTTTAGTCGACTTGATATCTTCCAAGCATCCTTGGAGTGCTTCGAGGGTTCCGTTCACATCAGCCTTAAGCAGAACGCGTAAAATCTTTTCTTTATCTTTTTCTAGAGCGGCCATCAGACGATCGAGGTCCGACATTCCTGGACGAGCGGGTGTCGCAGGCCTGCTCGCAATATTTTCGCTGAGTTTGCGTGCGGCTTGCGCGGCTTCATCGGCGAGCTCACGCGCCTCGCGGTCATTTTTTACCGTGCGGAATTTAGTTCCAGGTGCAGGTACCGCGTCCCATCCTAAAACGAGGGCAGGGGTTCCGGGAGGTGCGTTATTTAAGCGCTGACCTTGGTCATCCATTAAAGCGCGAACTTTACACCAAGTTTCTCCGCAGACGAAGGTGTCGCCTGGTTTCAAAGTTCCTTTTTGAACGATGACGGTAGCGGTAGGTCCGCGACCGGTCTCCATTTGCGATTCAACGATTACCCCTTGTGCAGCACATTTCGGATTTGCTTTAAGATCGAGAACTTCAGCTTGCAGTAAAATCGACTCAATGAGTTCGTTCATGCCTGTTCCTTTAAGAGCGGAAACAGCATTGGTAATAGTTTCACCACCCCAATCTTCGGGAGTGATGTTGCGTTGTTGCATCTGTTGTTTGACGCGATCGATATTAGCACCTTTCGCATCCACTTTGTTAATCGCACAAACCACTGCCGTCGCATGCTTTTGCGCAAATTTTAAGGCTTCTTCAGTTTGCGGCATGAATCCGTCATCTGCGGCAACCACGAGAACGGCGACGTCGGTAACACTGGCTCCACGTTCGCGCATCTTCGCAAATGCTGCGTGGCCCGGGGTATCTAAGAAAGTGACCGAGCGACCTTTATATTCAGGTTTCTCGCCAAGATATTTTACCGTGTAAGCACCGATGTGTTGGGTAATGCCGCCTGCTTCACCCGATACCACATTAGTTTTTCGAAAATAATCTAAAAGAGTAGTCTTACCATGGTCAACGTGACCAAGTACACACACCACGGGCGGACGGAAAACCATCGCCGCCGGATCATCATCGGTATTCTTAACTTCTTTTTTGACTGGCTGAGCACCTTCGCCGCGGTGACGAATTTCTAAAACGAATCCATGTTTTTCGGCGACTTTTTTGGCGTCCGTTTCGTCAACCACCGAAGTGAGGCTCACTACTTTACCTAATTCCATCAACGAGCCGATGACCTGGAATGGTTTTAAATTTAAAGCGATGGCGAAGTCGCGAACGACAATCGGCGGACGAACAGTTACGTTACCCTTACTGCCAGGAGCAACTTGTGCAGCGGTCGATGTAGGACGTGAAACGACTGGCGTGATGGGTGGGCGCTGAATAGGAGGAACGGGAGCTGGACGATTAGGTTCTGCGCTCGGGGTTGATGCCACAATTTTTACTGGTGGTAAATCATTCCGGGGAGCTGCGGGGCGCGGAGGTAGCGGTGGGGGTGTTGCCGATCTTAACGGCGGAACAATTTTCGGTGGAGTCGATGAAGCCGCTGGTGATGGAGTTACTTTTGCTACCGGTGGAGTTACTGGCTTCGGAGCTTCAACTTTAACTACGGGTGCAGGTTGAGGAGCTACTACCGGTGCAATCGGTTCCACGACCGCTTTAGGTTTTTCTTCTTCCGCTTTTTTAGGAATTTTACTGAGAACGAATTCTAATAAATCTTCACGACAAGGTTTAGGAAGATTACTCGAGGCGCTCGGCTTTTTACCGTTGGAATAAATGTAATCTTTATAGTCGGGACGTGCGGCGATAAAATCATCCGTTAGCTGTAGAAGGAGCTTAACCTCTATGCCTAATTCTTTAGCAACTTCACTAAAACGCTGAGTCGTTGCTGCTCGCTTGGATTCAGGTTTTTTCTTCTCGGTCATAAGCTAACTAGGTGAAATCGGTTTAAAGGAATCTTTAGATTTTAGTTGGAGGCTTTTGCTTTCGTGACCGCATCCAGAACGAGTTTGATTTCGTCAGGAGTTAAATCAGTACCCGCAAAGTCTTCCGCCGTGACACCTTCGAAGGCGCCGACGCTCTCGATGCCGAGTCCAATGAACTTAGCCACGAGCTCAGGTGAGAGTTGGAGTTGAGCAGCTAAACGGAGAGCTTTATCGCCGAGTTGTGCTTCAACGCTTTCAGCCACATGGAGTGACTTGGTGATGTCTAAGCGCCATCCCATTAATTTAGAGGTGAGACGGGCATTGCGACCTTTGCTGCCGATCGCGATACGCATGTCGTCTTCATTCACTTCGAAGTGGATGAGTTTATTGCGTTCATCGATGTGTACATTTCTTGGTTTCGCTGGGCGAATCGCTTCTTCCAGTAATTGTAAGGGAGCAGCATGCCAGCGGATGATATCAATTTTCTCACCGTTTAATTCTTTAACGATATTACGAACGCGGGCACCACGGGCACCGACGCACGCGCCGACGGGATCCACTTTTGGATCAGACGAATCGACAGCAATTTTTGTACGGTAACCAGGATCGCGAGCCATGGCAGCGATTTTAACGGTTTTATCAGCAATTTCCGCTACTTCTAGTTCAAGTAAGCGACGTACGAAATTAGGATCCGCACGGGAAAGAATAAATTCGCGACCACGTTGGGTGTCTTCGCGGATTTCTTTTAAGAGGCAGCGAATACGATCGCCGGTTCTGAATTCTTCACCCTGACAACGCTCCGCGCGGGTTAATACGGCCTCAGCAGAGCTCAATTCGACAATGACGTTACCACGTTCAGTACGACGGACCACGCCCGTAACAATGTCACCGACTTTGTCTTTATACTCTTTGAAGACTTGGTCTTTTTCGATTTTACGGAATTTTTGATTTAATAATTGTTGAGTGGTCTTAGCGGCAATGCGTCCGAGTTCGGAAACATCGATTGGGCGGCGCACTTCGTCACCCACGCGAGCGTAGACGTCGAGCGTGATGGCCATGACCGGATTCATCTCACGAAGAGGGTCGGAAACGGCGTCAGTAACCATGAAGACGGCGTAAGCGTCGAGCTTGCCGGTGTCGGGATTGGCCACGACCTCGATTTTTTGACCAGCGAGGTTGGATTTCTCGACGGAAGCCTTGATCGCCTCGGTGATGAACTCGCAGGCTTCACTCTTCGGGATGTGCTTCTCTTTTTCGAGGTATTGGAGATAAGGTTTGATATCTACGCTCATGGATGTGGTGGTGTGTTGGAAATTTTAGGGACAAAAAAAGCGGGCCCGAATGGACCCACCTCAATGAAAGGTGACTGTCTTATGTTTATTATAAAGAGGGCACCCAGTGTCAAGCGATGTTAAATCCCCCTTTTAGCAAGTTTTCAGGCCTGGAGTGGGCTAGTTCCGCTTGCCCCAAGGTTCACTTGGGTTGAACTTATCTGTCTATGGCAGACGAAAAAGTAATTTTTACGATGACGGGCGTGACCAAGCATTTTGAAAAGAAACCCGTCTTCCGCGATATTTCACTTTCCTATTTTTGGGGAGCTAAGATCGGCGTGCTGGGTTTAAACGGCTCCGGCAAATCAACCTTACTAAAAATCATGGCCGGTGAGGATAGGGAATTTGATGGAGAAATTAATCGAGTCTCTGGATACACCGTCGGCTATCTCGCGCAAGAGCCGCGTCTCGCCGAAGATAAAACTGTCGCCGAAAATGTAAAAGAAGCCGTGATGGAGATGAGAGGTTTACTCGAAGAATACGATGATACTTTTGTCAAGGTGTCGGAAACCGATGATGCCAAGGAGCAGGAAAAAATTCTCGTGCGCCAAGCGGAGATTCAAGCGATTCTCGATACGCGTGGTGGCTGGGATTTAGATGCCCGTATTGAAATGGCCATGGAAGCGCTTCGCTGTCCACCAGCTGAAGCTGTCGTCTCCAGTTTATCGGGCGGTGAAAAACGACGTGTCGCTCTGTGTCGTTTATTATTAATGGAGCCCGATGTTTTGTTGCTCGATGAACCCACTAATCACCTCGATGCCGATACGGTCGCCTGGCTCGAGCGCCATTTAAAAAACTACAAAGGTACGGTCATTGCGATTACTCACGATCGATACTTTTTAGATAATGTAGCCGGTTGGATTTTAGAATTGGATCGTGGACGTGGCGTACCGTGGAAGGGGAATTATTCATCCTGGCTTGAACAAAAACGGATTCGTCTCGCCACTGAGGAAAAAACATCGAGCGCTCGTCAGCGCACGATGGAGAGAGAAAGGGAGTGGGCTGGTTCTTCACCTAAAGCGCGCGTGGCCAAAAACAAAGCCCGCTTGCGCGCCTACGAGCAGATGCTCACGCAAGACCAAGTACAGATTGAAAAAAATGCCGAAATCTGGATTCCTCCTGGTCCGCGTTTAGGCGGAGCAGTCATTGAAGCAAAGGGTTTAATGAAATCCTACGGTGACCGAATTTTATTCGAAGATTTAAATTTTACTTTGCCCGCCAATGGTATTGTTGGAATCATCGGGCCTAACGGTGTAGGCAAAACAACACTCTTTCGTTTAATCACCGGACAAGAAAAACCTGACCGCGGTAGTATTACTGTGGGTGATACGGTTAAACTAGCCCTCGTCGATCAAACGCGCGATGCTTTACCAGCTGATAAACCATTGTGGGAAGCTATCTCTGACGGACAAGAAATGGTACACCTTGGAAAAATTTTAGTTCCGGCCCGCGCTTACGCTGCTCGTTTTGGTTTTACCGGCGATGTTCAACAAAGAAAAGTTGGCCTAATGTCGGGTGGTGAACGTAATCGCATTCACTTAGCTCGCTTAATTAAGTCGGGAGGTAACGTGATTTTACTCGATGAACCTACCAATGATTTAGACGTCAATACCATCCGCGCCCTCGAAGATGCGCTTGAAGGCTTCGCCGGATGTGTCGTGGTTATTTCGCACGATCGCTGGTTCTTGGATCGGGTGGCCACCCACATTTTAGCCTTTGAAGACGATGGGAAAGTCGTCTGGCACGAAGGTAATTATGGCGACTACTTGGAAGATCGCCGCCGCCGCCTGGGAGTTGATTCGGATACGCCTCGCCGTCCTAAATACCGCCGTCTTACACGCTAACGCGTTCGGACTTGGCTAATCGTAACTGCCAGCCTTCCACCTGCGTAAACAGGTTCACTAAATCTTGGTCACTCATTCTCCAGCTCCAGTTACCTTGAGCCCGGCCCGGAGTATTAAATCGGCTTTCGCTATCTAGCTCTAATAAGTCTTGAACAGGTAGGATGGCGCAAATGGCATCAGAATCTAAGGCAATATTAATGAGTGTGAAGACGGAGTCCGAAGAGTTTTCTATGAATGGATGTAAATGTTTGCGTTCTTGGTCGGAACAATTTTTCAACCAACCTTTCAACGTGTCATTATCATGAGTGCCGGTGTAAACCACGCGGTCGGCCGTAATATTTTTTGGGTGGTGAGGATTTCCTTCAATCTCACTAAAACCGAATTGAATCACCGACATGCCCGGAAGTTTTGATTTTTGACGAAGAGTTTCAACGCCGGGAGATAGTAATCCAAGGTCTTCTGCGACGAGTGGTAAATCGCCCAGTGCTTTGATAAAATCGATATCAGGCCCGTCACACCATTGTCCGCCACGTGCATTTTTTGCCTCCGCTGGCACGCGCCAGTAATCATGTATTCCGCGAAAATGATCAATCCGCACGGCCTCAAATAAATTTAGATCATGATACACCCGGGCCCGCCACCACTGAAATCCATCGGCAGCATGGCGTCCCCAATCGTAGAGTGGATTGCCCCAAAGTTGTCCATCTTCCGAAAAATAATCCGGTGGTACCCCCGCCACAAACGCTGGTTTTCCTTGCTCGTTTAATTGGAAGAGTTCGGGGTGGGCCCAGCGATCGCCGCCATCATCCGAAACATAAATCGGTTCATCGCCTAGTAGTTTTATGCCATGTTTGGATGCGTATTTTTTAAGTTCACTCCATTGCTCCGAGAAAATAAATTGGAGCACGGCGGCTCCCTGTGCTAATGACGTATCAATTTCTTTTATTTTCCAGTGCTCGGGATGAGTGAAAAGATTTTGTTCACGGAGTGCAGAAAAATTACACCAATCAGCCAACCAGTGATGTTCACGCTGACAGAATGAAACGAATGTTGGATTTTTTTGATAAAGTTTAACTCCGCGCGCCGCTGCCAGTGCGAGCAATGGACGTAGATGCTCCCAGAGTCTACCGTAGTTAACCGAAGTCTCATCTCCGCGTTGAATGTTTTTAACTTCGAAGTCCTCCAGTAGTCCTCTTTGGTGTAAATCTTGTAAGTCTAATAAATAGGGATTTCCGGCGAATACGGAGAGGGCTTGATAGGGCGAATCACCATACCCCGTTGGGCCTAGTGGACAAATCTGCCACCAGGTAAACCCCGCCTGCGAAAGAAAATCTATGAAGTGCCTCGCTTCACTGCCTAGTGATCCGACGGGTCCGGAACCAGGCAGGGCGGTGAGGTGAAGAAGCACCCCCGCTGCTCGCTCCGGAAAAGCTCGGCAGCGATAGGCTGCAGAGTCTTCCGTCATTTTACCTCAACGTGATTTTTGGCCCGGAGTTCTTTTAGCCAGTCGTCGACCGCCAACTTCATGGCCTCAGCACGAACACGATCTTCAATGACATCGCGAACTAACGGATCATCTAAAGTACCAGGGCCTGCGGGTTTATATCCTTCACGTTTTAAAATAAACCAAACCGATTTTCCGCCAGGTAAATCAAATTGTAAGCAACCTGAAATTTCACCGTCTTTCAGCTTCTTTAATTCAGTAACGACACGTTCATTCAACTCATCGAGAGATTTCCAGCCCACATTTCCGCCCTTGCTCGCATAGTCGTCTTCACTAATTAATTCGGCAATCTCGATAAAGGTGCTCGGAGTCGCTTTGGTGCGAGTAGTGATTTTATACTGCGCCAGGGTCGGCGCAATTTTACTGGAGTCATTGAGTGCTAAAGCCCAAGCATCGGCCCGAATCTTGGCTTCGGTTGCACTTTCGGCGGCACCTTGATTAATGGTGATTTGGCGAAAATTAATAACTTCTTTATGAGTAAACTCCGCTTGGTGTTTATTAAAGTATTCTAAAACGCGTCCTGGGCCTACGTTGATGGCACTACGACGAATTTGTCCGACCATGTACTCAAAAGTGATACGGTCTTCAATTTGTTTACGGTAACTTAAGGGAGTGAGACCCTGGGTCCGCAATGCGGCCACGAATCTATTACGATCACCACCGAAGTCTCGGCGCACGGTATCTTCGATATCTGAGTCCACATAACTACTAGGAATTTTTCCCATGTTATTTTTAAAATCTGCAATCACCAACTGTCGGTCAGCAATCTGGTTTAAGATTTCTCCGGCGAGATCATCAATCGCCTTATTAAAATCATTATCATTCTTGGTTTTATTCCGAATTTCTTTGAGGAATGGGGTGATTTGTTGACGGATTTCTGAAAGAGTGACTGGTTGGCCATCCGCACTTGCAGCAATTCTTTCTGTATTCATTTCTGTCCAACGTTGGGCAGCAATTTCCTCTAAGCTTTTTTCTTTAACGGCAGGTGCGGGTGTGGCAGCGGAGCTGGTTTCGACCGCGCCAAGGTTTATCCAGAATACTGAGAGCAGAAAAAAGAGGGTGGAAATTTTCATGAACTAGGTGGAGAAGGGAGTCGCGATAGGAAACTGCGAATTTCTGTAAGTTTCCGTAGGGGCTCCCTTGCGGTCAAGCGGGGAAAACGATTTCCAATTAAGATCAGTTCGCTTTTTCCGCCCAGAATCACTTGTTTGCAGCGCAGAGTGGCGTCTTCCGTAGTAATCAACGTGACCCCTTTGATTTCGGCTAAGCAACGGATCTCGGCAATCTTGAGCAGGGCATCTGCCTCCGGGGGCAGGCGTCCATAGCGATCAATGAGTTGTGCTCCAATCTCTTTTAATTCATCGAGATGATTGGCGAGGGCGATTTTTCGAAATGCTTCAATTCTCAGGCGCGTCTCCGGTATCCACACCTCAGGAAGAGTCGCCGTCAGAATGCCACTCTCGTCGGAGTTTCCATAGTTCGCATTCTGAATGACATCAGCATGAGAAATAAAATCGCAATTAATTTCACAGCGCTCAGCCCAGCCGACTTTCTCGCCTTTTATTTTGGCGACACTTCGTCGAAGTAATTGGCAATAAAGTTCGAAACCAACCAGGGCGATGTGACCACTCTGTGCCGCTCCTAGAATATTTCCGGCACCGCGTAACTCCAGATCCCGCATGGCAATTCGAAAGCCCGCTCCGAGTTGATTGTATTGACGGATGGCCGAAAGTCGTCGTCGTGCGCTTTCCACTAATTCAGAATGTCGGTGTAAAAATAAATAGGCGTAGGCTTGTCGATTGAATCGACCAATGCGTCCGCGTAGTTGATAAAGTTGAGCTAATCCAAATCGATCGGCACCCTCGATGATGAGGGTATTGCAATTGGGAATATCTAGGCCGGTTTCGATGATGGTGGTGCAGACGAGTACATCGAATTCACCTGCCACGAAAGCCGCCATGGTTTCTTCGAGTTGACCAGCTCCCATTTGACCGTGCCCGACGATAATTCGAGCTTTTGGAATCAGGGCTTTGAGTCGATCGGCCACCGCTTGAATAGTTTCCACTCGATTGTGTAGATAGAAGACTTGTCCACCTCGACTGAGCTCTGCCAGCACCGCGTCACGCACGGTTTTTTCATCGTAGCTTTTTACGAGAGTTCGAATCGGCAAACGTTCTCGTGGAGGTGTTTCAATCACGCTCAAATCTCGCGCTCCCAGCAGAGCTAAATAAAGTGTGCGTGGAATAGGGGTCGCACTCATGGCGAGCACATCGACTTCGGTGCGCAGCCTTTTTAGTTTTTCTTTATGAACTACACCAAAGCGATGTTCTTCATCGATAATCACCAAGCCTAATTTAGAAAAATTTGTACCATCTGATAGGAGGGCGTGCGTGCCGACGACGATATCGACGAGGCCTAAATTCGCCTGCTCGCGAACCTGAGCTTTTTGTTTAGCGGTTCTAAATCCACTGAGTAGTTCAACGCTTACTGGCCACCGACTTAACCGCTCGCGAAAGGTTTCGTAGTGTTGTTGTGCTAATACGGTGGTCGGTGCGAGGATGGCTACTTGTCGTCCACCCACCACGCATTTAAAGGCGGCGCGCAAGGCGACTTCAGTTTTACCAAAGCCTACATCTCCACTGATTAATCGATCCATGGGTGTGGACTTCTCCATATCAGCCTTAGTTTCCTTAATGGCTTTAGACTGATCGGGCGTTTCTTGATGCGGGAATGAACGTTCAAACTCACCCATCCAAGAATTTTCATCATCCCGTGGATGAACAATGCCCGGCTTAGTCGAACGCTCTGCTTGGAGGGCTAAAAGTTGTGCCGCTAAATCTGCCGTGGCTTTTTCTACAGTCTTGCGTGAGCGCTCCCAACTCCCGCCACCTAATTTAGAAAGTTTTGGTGCGGCATTGCCCATGCCCACGTAGCGCGAGATTAAATGTGACTCACGGAGAGGGAGGTGGAGTTGCGCTTTGTTGGCAAATTCCAAGGAAATATAATCTTCAATGCGTCCACGATTTTCGAAAGGTTTAATTCCACGAAATAAACAAATACCTTGGGTGGCGTGAACCAAGCCGTCGCCATTGACGATTTCACCAAAATCTAAGGCTCGACCTACTGCCGCTTGAATCGCGGTTCGTCTTCGTGGAAGACTCGCCAGGGGCCGTTTTTTTCGACCAAAGAGCTCTCGCTCGGTTAGTAAAACTAGCCCTTTACTCAACGCCCCAGCGAGTGAGCCGGACTTGATGATAACTCCTCCGCTAAACCGTGCAGATAAAATTTGTGGTTTGAATTTAGGTAAGTCTAAGGATTTTACATCGGCTGCAATGTGTTCGGTGGAGCCCTGAGTGTCTCCGGTTAAAAGACAAATCTGACCTTGGCGGGTTAGGCTACTCACCTGCTTTAATAATTCGCTCCGTGTTTGAGTGGAGTCTTGTGACTTACCAATTAAAAGCGATTCAGCGGGTGCACATTCAATAGTGTGAGCCTCCCAGCCCGATTCAACCTCATCGGTTTCTTCGAGTGCCAGGAGTGATGGTAAACTTTTAACTAGAGGTGCGCAGATGGGGTCGGAGAAAACCTGATTGATTCCGATCACTAAACTTTGAGCAGGCAGGTGTGTAAAAAATGGCGAGTCGAATTGGGTGGAACTGTCATCGCGCGGTGCACAAATCACTACACTATTAATCTCGCCTTCGCTTTTCTGGGTCGACGGATCGAAGGGTCGGAGTGATTCCACGGTGTCACCAAATAAATCAATCCGTACGGGTATTTGACCATTGATGGGATAGACATCGAGAATGCCGCCACGCAGTGCATATTCGCCAGGCTGCTCACAAAGCGACTCGTGGGCGTAACCAAAATGGGTCGAAAGTTTTTCGGCAATATCGCGAAGTGAAACGCGATCACCTTTTCGAATAACTAATTCTTTTTTATCGGATTCGGCTGGCGAAGGTGCGAGTCGCGTGATGGATCCTGGCGTACACGCAATGAATAGAGGATTTTCGGGAGTATGATTTCCGTGACGAATGGCGGTCAGCACACCTAGCAAATCGCAATCAGCTTCGAAGACCGGAACCACCGCATCAGACTCCGTTAATGTCTTGGCTGTTACTTTTACTCCTTTGAAAATTTGTAGCAGTTGTCCGGTTTCTTCGACCAGGGTTTCAGCGGCACCTAAATTAGAAGCGAGAAATACAACGACAGAGTGATCGGTGCTTTCGGAAAAGGCACAAGCCGGCCAAGCGTACGAAGGTACGCCCGTAAAGGTCTGGTGTGATGCCACTTTCATAATTCTATCCAGATTGACCGCGAAGGTAGGTCAAACCGAACCGCTGAATGTTTTACTTTAAATTAAAACGAGCGATGAATTCTTTGGCCAAAGCTGAGTAGGCAACCGCTCCAGGTGAATGAGCGTCGTATTGGAAAATGGTTTTACCATGGCTAGGGCACTCGGAGAGTCGAATCGTCCGAGGAATCATCGTCTTTAAAAGTAATTCAGGGAAATGGGTTTTTACCTCTTCGACTACTTGGCGTGAAAGATTGGTGCGCACATCATACATCGTAAGCAAGATTCCGCCTACCGTGAGTTTGGATGTCGCGTCAGCTTGTTTGAGTTGATCGACCACGCCGAGAATTTGTCCGAGACCTTCCATGGCCAGGTATTCAGTTTGTAACGCAACTAAAAGATGGTCCGAAGCACGCAGTGCATTCATCGAGAGCATCCCGAGTGCGGGTGGGCAATCGATGATGATGACCGCGTATTTTTTCGAATCGATAATTGGCTGTAGTGCGCTGGATAGTCGCGATAAATAATTTTCTGACTGTGCCAGCTCCGATTCGATGGCTGCTAAATCTACTTCCGAAGGAATTAAATCCAGTTTTTCGGTCGAAGTATTCACAATCATATCTTCCGCTTTGGCTTCGCCGTGAAGCACTTTGTAAAGGGAGCGACCTTCAATTTTCTCGATACCGAGGGCACTCGTAGCATTCGCCTGAGCATCAAGATCGATGAGTAGGGTCGAGATACCGTTTTTGGCCAGACCGGCAGCAAGATTAACCGCGGTCGTAGTTTTGCCGACGCCGCCTTTTTGATTCGCGATGGAGAATATTTTAGTCACTTAGGCGTCCTCAATGGGGCGTTCTACTTCAGTGGGAGCATCGTAATCAACTCCAGTGAGTCCGAAGCCAAAGTTTTTGAGGAAGTCAGACTGGTAGCCAGCAAAGTCGCCATATTGATCAAAGGTTTCGGTGGTAACCTTCGGCCAAATATCAAACACCGCTTTTTGAATCTCAGGCAACATTTCCAAGTCATCAATCCGGACGCGCCCTTTTTCATCAAAGTTTAAGCATTCACCATTATACATTTGTTTTTCGAATAAACGCTGAATTTGTTCAATACATCCTTCATGATTTCCTTTCGCCTTCATGATTTTGAAGAGCAGGGAAACATACAGTGGCACCACTGGGATCGCTGAGCTCGCTTGAGTGACTACAGCTTTATTGACCGAAACAAAGGCACGACCGCGATGAAGTTTCATGAGGTTATCAATCTTTTCACCCGCTCTTTCGAGATCTTCTTTTGCTTTGCCAATCGTTCCGTCTTTGTAAATCGGCCAGGTTACCTGTGGTCCAATATAGGAATACGCAACGGACTGGCAGCCCTCGGCAATCACCCCAGCTTGATCGAGTTGGTTCATCCAGATTTCCCAGTCTTCTCCACCCATCACTTTTACGGTATTTAAAATTTCTTCCGCGTTAGCAGTTTCAAGTGTGACATCATTGACCACTTTGCGGTCAGTATCTAAATTTTTTGCGTGGAAGGGAGCGCCGGTGGGTTTAAGTGTGGATTTATAAGTCACGCCATCGGGTGCAGTGCGACGTGGTGAAGCTAGAGAATAAATTACCAAATCGATTTTCCCATTCGGCATTTTCTTTTTAATCGTCTCGATCACCTGATTTTTTATTTCAGCTGAAAAGGCGTCACCGTTAATAGAAAATGCTTTTAATCCGGCCTTCTTGGCTTCGGCGTGAAAACCGGCGGTGTTGTACCATCCAGGACTGCCAGGTTTATCACCTTCACCATTACGTTCAAAAAATACTCCTAGCGTCGCAGCATTTGAACCGAAGGCGGCCGCGATGCGTGAAGATAAGCCGTAGCCAGTCGAAGAGCCAATCACGAGGACTGACTTGGGCCCGCCTTGGAGTGGCTTACGTGATTTTACATAGCTTATTTGCTCACGTACATGAGCAGCACAGCCTTCGGGGTGTGAGGTAATGCAAATAAATCCACGGACACGGGGCTTGAGGACTTGCTGAGACATAGTGAGAGGATTGAACCGTCGGGGCTTAACTTCAACCCGATTTTCTTCCACTTGCTCCGGTGGCAAACTTAGGGTTGGATGGGCCATGTTCAGTTCCCGACTCTCCTTTGCCGATGATTCAAACGCCTTAAGCAAGGCGCGAGAACATCGCCGAACTGCTGGTTTGCCTACATTAGATTTGGCTGATGCGAATCCCGCCAACGCAGGATTTGGTTGGTCCGTCTTGGAATTAGGCACCTTGCTTCGCCGTGATGGAATTCAGCGACAAGACCCCGATGCGCGTGGGCTAACGGTAGCTCGTACGGCCGTCGCAGATTATTATCTGGCTCGCGGAACACGCCTCACTCCTGACCGCATATTTTTATCTGCCAGTACTAGTGAAGGATATAGTTGGTTATTTAAATTATTATGTAATCCAGGTGATGAAATTTTAGTACCTGAACCAGCCTATCCATTATTAGAAGTCATCGCTTCGCTGGAGGGCGTTACTTTAAGACCTTATCGATTAGTGCAACTCGCCGGTGAGTGGGTGATTGATTTGGCGAGTCTGACGGCGAGCCGACAAACACGCGCGATTGTCTGTATCAATCCCTCTAATCCTACGGGTGCGTTTGTGAGTCGCCGCGATCGTGATATTCTTCGCAACTTCGCTTTGAAAAATAGTTTAGCCGTTATTTGCGACGAAGTATTTTTAGATTATCCTGCCGAAGGCGTGAGTTCACCAGGCACTTGGGCGGGAGAAACTCAAGTAGCTCTCTACGTGTTAAGCGGACTTTCCAAAGTCGCCGTCGCTCCTCAATTAAAAGTAGGTTGGATTATTGTCTCGGGACCCACTGACACCGTCCAAGAATCTTGCCGTCGCCTCGAGCATATCGCCGATGCTTTTCTTTCAGTGAATACTCCGGCTCAATTAGCGCTGCCGGATTTACTTCGTCGAGCAGAACCAATCCGCGCGGCCATCCGAACACGCGTCAGCGAGAATCAACAAATTTTAAAAGACTGGGTCGTGTCATCGGGGCACGCTTGCACGGTTTTTCCTCGTCCGGCGGGATGGATGGCGATCCTGGGTTTACCTCCCGGGGTGTCGGAAGAACGCTTACTGCTTAATGCTTTAGATGAGGGGGTTTGGGCTCACCCAGGTTATTTTTACGGTATGTCCTCTAATTCATCTTCGGTAATTCTGAGCCTTTTACCCAAATCTACTGTGTTTTCTGAAGGTTTAAGCGGTTTAGACCGTGCTTTACGACGGACTTAATTACCGCTTGCCAATCGGCACCTCACTTATTTGCTACGACCTTCCAAGGAGAACAAAACTACTATGTCCCGTATCTGCAGCGTCACCGGCAAGCGCCCCGTCAAGGGCCGTCGAATCATCCACCGTGGTCAATCCAAGAAGAGTGGTGGTATCGGCTTCCAGCTCGTTAAACAAACGAAGCGTGTCTTTCGCCCCAATGTTCAACGCATTCGCGTTCTCCAGCCCAACGGTTCGGTAAAACGCCAATGGGTTTCGGTTAAAGCCATCAAAGCTGGTTTAGTAACCAAGGCCTAATTTTTAAATAGGCTTAACAAAAAAACCCCGCTACTCGCGGGGTTTTTTATTGGGCAGTTAAACTACGTTACTTATTTGGAAAATAAATTTTGAATAAGGTCGTTACGCCAGAGTACTCCGACCCAAATGGCTACTGCAGAAAGAATGGTGAGGAACACGGCAGCACTGCCCATGTCTTTAGCGCGTTTTGCTAAAGGGTGACGATCGAGAGAAATGTGGTCGGTGTTCGCCTCGATCGCTGAGTTGATTAATTCGATGATGAGAATCATTTGCAGAACAGAGAAGAGCAGGGCGCGTTCCACTGCCGATACGGGAATGAACCAAGCAAGAATTGAAAGAGGAATGACGACAATGAGTTCCTGTTTAAAAGCTTCTTCGTGTTGAGCGGCGGCCTTCAATCCATCCCAGGTGTAGAAGAGTGCATTGATCAATCGACCAAAGCCACCTTTCGACTTCATCGTTTCACCGTAGTTTTTAGGCGGTTGCATAGGGTTTATTTAAGTTATTTCGAGAAATTCGAATAGGGCAAAGCCAATTTATCCCTTAAAACGCTTGCCAGAGGGGGGTGTAGCCCTAGGTTTCTGGGTTCTCTCAACAGAAAACATACCATGCGCGACGACTATTTGATGGAAGCTAAAAAGAAGATTACTGATCCCAATATTTTAATAAATGTTGTCTCACGCCGTGTTAAACAGCTCCGTGCCACTGCTGAACGCCAACAGGGTGCACCCGCCAAGTATAAGCATTTATTAGGGGGCGATCTCTACGAAACCCTCTCGCCTGAAGATATCGCACTTCGTGAAATTATCGAAGGCAAGATTACTTGGAACTTCGCTGCTGAAGACCAAGTTCAGTCCTAATCATCTTGGCTCAGGGAGGATGGGGTTGAGCGGTTATAATATCCACTAACCTATGTCCGCTCGCAAAGAACAGTCATTGCCCGAGGTTAATAACCCGAAGGCGGGACGTGACTACTTCATTGGACAGACCTTTGAAGCGGGTCTGGTTTTGTTAGGCACCGAAGTAAAATCTCTGCGCTTGGGCCGCGCCAATATCGCCGACTCCTTCGTGCGCCTGACTCCTAAGGGCCCAGTACTTTTTCACGCACACATTGCTGAATACGATTTTGGTAATCATAATAATCACGACCCTTACCGAACCCGAAAACTTTTATTAAAGGCCGTCGAAGTCGCCCGCATTACAGAAGAGGTTCGTTCCGGCGGCTCGACCATCATTCCATTAAAAATTTATTTTAAACACGGCTTAGCGAAGTGTCTAATCGCCATTGGCAAAGGTAAAAAACAACACGATCGCCGCCAAGATATTAAAGAAAGAGATGCGAAGCGTGAGATCTCACGCGCCATGCGTAGCCGCCGGTGAAGCCTCCCTTGCACATCATTTTAATTTGTCCGGAAATTCCTCCCAACACCGGCAATATCGGACGCCTCTGCGCCGTCACTGATTGTCGTTTGCACTTAATTCATCCGTTAGGTTTTTCACTAGAAGATAAACAACTGCGTCGTGCGGGGATGGATTACTGGCATGAGTTGGATGTGCGACATCACGACAATTGGGCGGCGTTTCTCGCTTCGCCTGATCGCCCCGAACGTTTGTGGCTTTTTACTACTAAAGCTAAACAAGGAATCTGGGATGTAAAATTTGAGCTAGGCGATGGTTTGGTTTTTGGTAATGAAGGATCAGGTGCACCCGCTGAGGTCCATGCCTGGTTCGGTCCCGAACGCTCAACTAAAATACCCCATTTAAACGAATCTTTAAGATCATTGAATTTATCGACAGCCTGTGGAATTGCGACTTACGAGGCCCTTCGACAAATAAAGTCGAAATAATTGAGGCAGGTACTTGCCACTTAATTATTTTTCGTAGTTTGCTGAAGTATGAAAAGTCTTGCCGACATTCGTCAACGCATTGCCCCCGCTCGCGAGCGTTTACTGAAGCATGCGCTCTACGCACGCATGGGCACGTTGAGTGATATCCAAAACTTTATGCAATTTCACGCCTTCGCCGTGTGGGATTTCATGTCGTTATTAAAAAGACTGCAGCGCGATTTAACCTGTATCGACTTACCGTGGGTTCCTGTGGGTGATGCCGAGGTCCGCTTTTTAATTAACGAAATTGTTTGCGGTGAGGAATCAGACGTGGATCCCAAGGGCACCCGCATTAGTCACTTCGAACTTTATTTACGTGCGATGAGTGAAGCAGGCTCATCCACCAAGCCACTTCTCGCGGCCCTTGAGAGCGTTAAACGTAAATCCACCACCGTCGAGGCCTTAAAGTCTTCGGGCGCCCCTGCAGGTGCTGCGGAATTTTCTACGCATACTTTCAATTTAGCTACCCATGGAAAATTACATGAAGTCGCTGCAGCATTTACTTTCGGACGCGAAGATTTAATCCCTGATATGTTTCATGAATTAGTCGTTAAGCTGAGTCAGGAACACGCGGGTAAATTAGATACCTTTAAATACTATTTAGAGCGCCATATCGAAGTGGATGGTGGTCATCATGGTGCCATCTCACTGCGCATGGTTGAGTTGGTTTGCGGTGATGATGAAACTAAATGGAACGAGGCAGGAACAGCAGCTTTAGCGGCGATTGAGTCCCGAATTAAATTATGGGACGCAATTGTAGCCTCTCAAAATAAGGCTTAATCAAATTTCTCTAACACCGCGACGCCAATCGCATCGGCGCGCAGTCTGCCTTCGCCGGTGAGTTTGAAAAATTCCCCACTGAGTTCCATGAGCCCTTCTTCAACGAGATCGGCAAATAGAATTGAAATACTTTTAGGAAGTTCGGTTTGAAAACGTTTAGCTAAGGCAAAAGGTGAAATTCCTGAATTTAGTCGAAGCCCAAAAATGAGTGAATCCGCCAATAAATCATGATTTTTTAGGTCTTTGGTTTGTTCGCGCACAGGCTGTTTGGCTTCGATGCCTTTAAGCCAACCTTCGAGGTTTGCTGGATTGGTCCAACGTTGGTTATTCCATTGAGAGGATGATGAGGGTCCGTAACCCAGCCAATCACCCATGTGCCAAGTAATGAGGTTGTGCTCACATTGATGTCCAGCCTTAGCAAAATTTGAAATTTCATATTGAGCATATCCCTCGCTCTCTAATTTCTCCCAAGTTTTTCGATAGAGAAAGGACTCTAAATCTTTATCAATTTTTACTTTGCCCTGACTTAACTTAACGAACATCGCTGTGTCTTCTTCGAAAGTTAAACAGTAGGTGGAAATATGATCAGGCTTTAACTCGATGACTCTGGTTAAGTCTTCGAGCCAGCGTTGATCATCTTGTCCGGGAATTCCAAAAATGAGGTCGAGATTGCGACTTTGAAATTTTGCGTCCTCGATTAACTTCCAGGCCTCCATGATTTGTTTAGGAGAATGTCGTCTTCCTAGTGTATCGAGTGTGACGTCATCAAAACTCTGTACGCCTAAGGATACACGGGTAACGCCCACCTCTTTAAGGGCTGCTAGTTTATCCGCTCGTACTGATGAAGGAGCTAGTTCCACTGACCACTCTTTCGGTTTACCACCTGCACGAATCATGATTTTTCCTAGAAGATATAAATCTTCGGCGGGAAGTAATCCCGGGGTGCCTCCGCCCCAAAAGGCAGTATTTACTGGGCCACTCGGTATCAACTCACACTCTTGTTCCATTGCATCCAAGTAGCGGTCGATGTCTCCGCGTTTGGGTTGTTCTTGATAGAACGCACAAAAATCACAGGTCGACGCACAGAAGGGTACGTGAAAATAAATTCCCTTACCCACTGGGTTGGCCTCAATCATTCTAATCCTAATTCTTTTCGACCTGCTTCGGAAATCATTCGCGGATTCCAAATGGGCTCCCACACAATCGACACTTCGGCTGATTCGACACCAGCCAGTAATTCAATTTTTGCTTTGGCGTCAGCGGCGATGACCGGACCCATGCCACAACCTTGTGCGGTTAAAGTCATTTTAACATTCACAATTTTTCCTCCTTGAGTTCCATCGGCTATATCGAGGTCATAAATAAGTCCTAAATCGACAATGTTAATCGGAATTTCTGGATCAAAGCATCCCCGTAAAGCTGTCCAAATCATTTCATCATTCAGCGGACCTTCGGTAGATTTTTGAGAATCTGATTTTAATAAGTTTTTTCCTTCTGGGCCTAGTGCTGAAATATCATTTTCATTAATTCGAAAAAGTCCGAGGTTGGTGCGAACGGTAATCGAATTACCCAGCGCTTGGGTGACCGTCACCGTGGTACCTTTCTCAAGGATCACAGTGTCGCCCGCTGGAATCAGGGTTGTGGTGCAGTCTTTGACGAGGGTGAAACTTGTGGACATAGCCACAAACTTAAGGTTCGTGGCAAGGAGGCAAGCGTGTCCGTATAAGATTGCTTCTTCGCTTGCCGAACTCGGGTGGTAGACTAGCCCTATTTATATGCCAGTTTGGTTTAATCCAGCACGTGAACTTGATGCTTTGCTCCGTAAGGCAGCACTGCAGGTCGCAGGTCTTGATTCTCATTTCGACCCTGAATTGCGTCCCTCCGATCCCCGGCACGCCGACTTCCAGGCCAACGGAGTTTTGGCCGCCGCTAAAAGAGCGAAGCAAAATCCTCGTACCCTCGCTACTTCATTACTTGAAGCGGTACAGGCGTCGGGCGAGTTAGATGAAACGCTCATCGTCGCTGAAGTCGCTGGTCCGGGCTTTATAAATTTTAAACTTACCCCAGTTGCTCTCGGTGCTTGGCTAAAAGAGTATCGCGATGAATCTAAGTGGCGTGCGGGTGCTGCGAAAATTATGGGCGGCAAAAAAGTCGTGATTGATTACCCATCGCCCAATACCGCCAAGCAAATGCACGTTGGACACTTACGTCCGATTGTCATCGGCGAAGCGGTGGCCCGTTTAATCGAATTTTGTGGAGCGGAATTAATTCGTGATAATCACATCGGAGACTGGGGCACGAATTTCGGAATTCTTATTTTAGCGATTCGTCGTTCCGGATTTAAACTCGATGCCAAAAGTCCAACCGCACTCGAAGACCTCGAGCGATTGTACAAAGAGGGTAGTGTACAAACTAAAGCCGACCCAGCAGCCCTCGATGCAGCGCGCGCCGAACTTGCTAAATTACAAACCGGAGACGCCGAAAATCTCAAATTATGGGAGGAAATCGTGCAGGTCTCCAATGCGGCCTGTCAGCGTATCTATAATCAATTTGGACTGAAGAGTGATGTTATTCTCGGTGAATCATTTTATCGCGATAAGGTAGATCAAGTTTACACCGAGCTACAGAAATGCGGATTGGCTGAAGAGAGTGAAGGCGCCTTGGTGGTTTGGGATGACGAAGAACCGCGCTTCTCGCGTCACGCCGAAACGAAGATGCCTTTTATTGTTAGAAAGAAAGATGGCTCTTCGAATTACGCATCGACCGATTTAGCTACGCTTCTTTATCGAGCTGAACATTTTAAAGCCGAAGAGATTGTCTACGTAACTGATGGACGTCAGCAAGATCACTTCCATCAACTTTTTAGAACGGGAACTCGTTGGTTTAATTTAAGCCAGAGAAAACTTCCACGATTACGTCACGTTTGGTTTGGAACTATCTTGGGTGAGGACGGAAAAGCCATTAAAACAAAATCAGGCGACCCCGTTCGTTTACAGTCACTGATTGATGAGGCTACGGAGAGAGCGTACGTTGCTGTTACAGAAAAAAGTCCAGAGTTTCCGGAGTCCGAACGTCGGGTGATTGCCCAAAAAGTTGGAGTCGCCGCACTACGTTACGTTGATTTGGCGTCGAATCGCACGATGGACTATTCGTTCTCATGGTCCAAATTACTAGCTTTTGAGGGTAATACCGCGCCCTATCTAATGTATGCCGCGGTTCGCGTTCGTTCTATTTTTAGGAAGAGCGGTATCGCTTTAGGTCAAGGCGAAGAGGGTGCCTCTGACTTAGAAACGCCTGAGGAAATCTCACTTGCCCGAAAACTTTTAGGTTTCACGGCCGCTTTAGATTCCGCCCTCGAAGATCTTCGTCCGCACCACCTATGCACTTACTTGCATGAGTTAGCCGCAGCTTACGGGACTTTCTATGCTGCAAATTCAGTGAATGATCCAACCTTGCCTGCAGCGACTAAAGCTCGTCGCTTAATGCTCTGTGCTCGTACTTGTTCGATTTTAGAAACGGGTTTACGCTTATTAGCGATTGAACCCGTTGAGCGCATGTAATCATGGAAGAGCCTGAATTAAAAATTAATCGAGGTGAAATTATTTCACGTGGGTTAGTGTGTCGCTGTCCTAACTGTTGTGAATACGGCCTGCTCCAATCTTGGTTCCATTTGAGAAAAGCCTGCAGTAGCTGTCAGATGGATTTAACACGCTCAGCCGGATTTTATTCCGGCACTACTTCCATCGGTTATGTCGCTTCCATTATTTTTATTATTCTTCCAGTTATATTCTTAGTGATCAATCAAACCCTCTCCGTGCGCGCGGGTATTCTGATCTCAATTTTCGGCAGTATGGGTTTTATTATCCTTATATATCCCCTGATGCTTTGCTGGATGGTGATGGTCTATCACATCGCTCTGCCTGCAGAATTGCCCGCCAATACCGAGAGTAACCCCCATAAATAGGGAGATATTGACATCTATCTACATATCTCGATACGATGATACATATGTCTAAGGCAGAATTTATTAACCGTTTACGGACGAAGCACCAGCCGACCGTTTCGGTGGAGTTTTTTCCACCCAAATCGGCGTCGGATGGCTCGGCTATGTTGGAGACGGCAAAAATTCTCATACCCTTCGGCGTGGATTTTGCCTCGATTACCTATGGTGCGGGTGGTTCGGATCGCTCGACGGTTTTAGAATATGGCAGCCAATTAGTTAAGGCGGGCTACCCGCTCATCGCACACTTAACTTGCGTGGGGCATAGTCGAGAAGAGTTAAAAGAAATTATCAGTAAATATGACGCCGCCGGCTTTGCGGGTATACTCGCACTACGTGGCGATCCACCCAAGGGACAAAATGAATTTGCAGCTCATCCCGATGGATTTGCTTACGCCTCGGGTTTAGTTGAATTAATTAAACAAAGTTTCCCGAATCGTTTTGCCGTGGGAGTCGCCGGTTTCCCAGAAAGACATCCTTCTTCGCCTGATGACTTATCGGACATTCGTTATTTAGCTGGAAAAGTTTCGGCGGGCGCAGATTTTGTCACCACCCAACTTTTCTTAGACAACGAGGACTATTTTAATTTCGTTGATCGGGCCCGTGCTGCTGGCGTGACCGTACCGATTTTACCAGGGATTATGCCTGTATTATCCTTAAAGCAGGCCCGTCGATTTTGTGGATTCTGTAGGGCTAAAATCCCTGATTTGTTGGTAAAAGAATTAGAGGCCTGTGGAGAGGACGAAGAAGCGCAACGCAAGGTGGGTGTTTCTTGGGCAGTGCGACAAATTAAAGGTCTGCTCAGTCGCGGTGCACCCGGCTATCACGTTTATATTCTAAATCGTGCACAGTCGGCGGTAGAATTATTTAAGCAATTAGAAGCTAAATAACTGTTTGTAGATTTTGTTGCGCGTGCCAGATTCAAGCCGTGCCGGAATTGTCATCCCATAAACCTTTTTCTTGGCGACGAGCAGGAACGTGGGCGTTCTATGATTTTGCTAATACGGGGTTTGCGATGGTCGTGTTGGCCTTAATCTGGCCGCAGATGTTTCACCGCTATTGGGGTCAGGGTTTAGATCATCAAACCGAGTCAATTACCTTTAAGTTAAGTCAGGCCACTCCTTGTCTTTTAATATTTTTGGTCGCGCCGTTCTTGGGTCAGTTAGCAGAAACCGGCAACTTCCGCCTGCGTGCGCTCCGCTGGTCAGTCGTCCTCGGCGTTATTTTCACCTGCGGACTTTCCTTTGTCCCGGCCAGCGAGTGGTTTTACTCGGCTTTACTTTATACGTTTAGCGCTATCGCCTTTTTCTGTGCGAGCACCTTTTACGATTCAATGATTGTGGATTTTGCTCCGCCTAGCCAACGACATTTCATAAGCGGAGTGGCCTATTCATTGGGCTTCGTGGCGGGCTTGATTATTTTAGTCTGTCTCGCTTTAGGTTTCTTTGCGGGCGACTCTTTACGTTGGATTTATTTAGCGGCGGGTCTTTGGTGGCTCCTTTTCTCACTCCCTCTTTTATTTTATCCCGACGAGCGTTCTGCGCATGTACCTAGTTTATCGCTCCGCCAAGTGTTTTACGCTACCCTGCAAACGAGCAAAGAACTTTGGGCCGATGTAAAAGTCCGTTGGTTTTTATTAGCTTATATTTTATATATTGATGGTCTCCATGCGGTCAAAACCTCGGCCGCCCACTTTGGTGCAGTTCTAGGTTTCGGTGAGATGGATTTAATTAAAGCTTTCCTAGTCGTCCAGGTTATCGGTGTTCCGGCCGCCCTCCTTTTTGGTTGGTTAGGAAATCGCTGGGGCGCCGTCCGTATGATTGCAATCGCCTTAGTGGGTTATATTTTTCTCACGCTGCTCGGCTCGCAAATCCAACCAGGCAATTTAACCCTACTGAATTTTACTTTTCCGTCGGTTTGGTTGATTGCCGCGGGTGTGGGCATGGTGCAAGGCGGAGTGCAGGCCCTGAGTCGATCTTACTTCTCTGAACTAGTGCCCCAAGGCAGGGAGGTCGTCTACTTTGGCTTTTATAGTATGATGGGCAAATTTGCTGCCTTTATTGGGCCTCTGCTCGGTGCTTTAGCGGGCTGGGCATTTGCGAATCCGGCCGACGATACGTCGGCCGAGCGCATTGGCTTCGCTTCTTTCGCCTTACTTTTTATTCTAGGACTTATTTTACTCACTCATTCCCACCGAGTGAATAAAGTTAAATAGTCGCTAGGATCTTCTCACTAATTTCTTTGATCGGAAGTTGATTGAGCAGGATTGGTGAGAGGCGATTCGGATTAATCAGAGGTAATGCGGTGATGTATTCGCTCAAAATAAGTCCACGATTGGCAGCCACTTCATCAACGCGGTCTACGGGAGTAAATCGGGGGGTGGATTGAAGAACCTGCGGGTGAGAATGAATCATTTTACCAATCTCAATCACCGTTTCCGCAAAGCGGTCGAGTTCGTCCTTGGTGTAGGATTCTGTGGGCTCAATCATTAAACCGAAAACTTCGGGGAAGGCTACGGTCGGTGCGTGGAAACCGTAATCGAGAAAGAGTTTTCCGACCCGACTAATAATATTGGGTTTAGGAATACCCGAAGCTTCGATAATTTTGAAGTCTTCGTCCGAGAGTGTGATAATAAATTCATGCATGCGCGGAATCGATTCCGCTGCGGTGGGCAATGAAGGATAATGTGCAGAGAGTTTTGAATGGAGGTAACGGCTGGATAGAACTGACATCGCAGACATGCGGGTGACGCCCTCGCGTCCGAGGCGTTGGAGGTAGGTATAGACGCGAACTTTGTGAGCGAAGTTACCCCAGTGACGATGAAAAGATCCGATACTGTGTTTAGGCTTAACGGGTATAAACTGCGTCCCTTGTTTTTCGATTTGGAACCCTGGCAGGAAGTCGACGAGTCGTGAGGAGACGCCGACAATGCCATCGCCAGGTCCGCCACCACCATGCGGGACAGTCCAAGTTTTGTGTAAATTATTATGGACTGCGTCGACGCCCAGCGCTTCGAGATTTATCCAGCCAGCAATCGCATTCATATTGGCTCCATCCATGTAAACCAGTCCGCCGGCTGCGTGAATCGCCTCAGCCATTCTTTTGAAATCTGTTTCAAAAACCCCTGAGGTATTCGGATTCGTGATCATCATACCCGCGATACGCGGACCGAATTCACGAATCTTCGAATCAAAATCATTTTGATCTACGCGACCATCGGGTGAGGATTTTAAAATAACGATTCCTGAGGGAGCACCGTCGGCACGTTTCTTATTTATAAATCCAGCGGTGGTTGCCGTTGCGAAATTAGTACCGTGTGCACTCGATGGTATCAGTAAAATATCGCGATGACTCTCGCCGCGTTTCTCGTGGTAAGCTTGAAAAAGTTTAATTCCAACGAGTTCACCTTGAGCTCCGGCGACGGGTTGTGTGGTGATACCAGGTAGGCCGGTGATGGCCTTAAACCATTCTTGAATTTGCCATAATAATTCGAGGCTGCCTTGGCTGTCTTCGTGGGGAGCTTGCGGATGTAGTTGAGTGAACCCTGGTAAGTTGGCCGCCCAATCATTAATATGTGGATTGTACTTCATTGTACAGGATCCGAGAGGGAAGCAGCCAGTGTCAGGAGAAACATTTAATTCTCCGAGGCGCGTATAGTAGTCTTTTAATTCTGATAAACTGAAGGAGGGAAGTCCGACGGCTTGCTGACGAAGTAAATGAGTAGGCACATCGGTTAGTGCTGCCTCCGACTTCGAATTACCATAAAGTTTTTCAAAGAAGGTTACCAACTCATCGGCTTCAGCTTCAGTTTGAATATCGCTGAAGGAGATTTTTAGTAGCGAACAATTACAGGGCGTTCGGCCGGTAATATCTACACCGACATGCAATCCGGCTTGGCGACCTTTTTGAATCACCTCCTTGGCTGGCTCGGGCAGCATTAAACTAAACTCATTCCAAAACGCTTGTTTGGCGTAACAAATTTTTAATCCTGCAATTCCACCCAGTTTTTTGGCGGCGCGGTGGGCGAGCTTGAATCCTTGGGCGCAACTTTGGGCCATCCCATTTTCGCCGCGCGCGAGGATAGCTGCCCCCGCGATGGTTGCGATAAAGGCCTGGTTGGAGCAGATGTTCGAAGTAGCTTTGTCTTTGCGGATATGTTGTTCGCGGGTCGCCATAACCATCACGATGCAATCTCGACCGGCATTGTCTTTGGCTTTACCGACAAATCGTCCCGGCGTTTCGCGCACTTCGTTTTTGTGTTCAGCATTATGGCGAACGGCAAATATTCCTAAGCCTGGTCCACCAAAATTAGCACCGATGGCGAGGTGTTGGCCTTCTCCGATAATAATATCTGCGCCTTGTTTCCCATAATGACTGGGCGCTTTTAATCCGCCCGTCGCTAAAAGCATCGGATCAATAACTGCAATGGAACGTACTTTAAGTTCGGCACAGTGGTCGGTGACTGTGTCGACGTCTTCAACAAGTCCGAGGTGATTAATTTGTGGGAAGATAAACGCCGCGACTTTTCCTTGGTGCTGCGAAATTTTCGCTTTCAGATGGGTGATACTAATACAACCCGTGTCGTCATCGCTCGCGACCAAATCTAATTGTACGGAAGTGCCAGCGCAGTGAGTTTTTAAAACTTCGATGTCGGATGGAAGGAGATTGTCGGCAAAAAGAATGACGTTGGCTTCAGCATCAGAAAGCCGAGTGGCGCAGACGGCAGCTTCGAAGAGCGCGCTCGCACGATCGTAGAGCGAGGAATTGACCGCTTCAAATCCGGTCAGTTGTGCTAAGGTGGATTGATAAAGCCAATGCGTAATTAGAGTACCTTGCGAGCGTTCGGGCTGATAAGGGGTGTAGGAGGTGGTGAGATTACGGATGGAGCAAACGTGTTGGACGATTTCGTGTGTTCGGTAAACTTGTAATCCATCGCCCAAGAAGCTTTTATTGATCTGATTCTTTTTCGAGAGATTAGACATGCGTTGTGCTAATTCACCGTATTCTAATTCGTCGGGTAGTGCCAGAGGCTGTCCAAATTTCACTTCAGCAGGAATATGGGCATACAGATCGGTAAATTCTTTTAGCCCAATTGCATTAAACATCGCGCGAATATCGGTTTCGCTTGCTGGTATATAATGACGTGAAAGTTCCCGATTTAATTTTTCTGGATTAAACGGGAGCTGAACCATGACTGAAACTGTAAACGAACCGCCTACTCTGCAAATATACAGTTAAACTATTTTTTATTATAAGATAAGTGTGTGGTAGTCATAAGTATCGGAGGGCTCCTTAATCCGTTGTTTGCTTTTGGGTGATTTTGAATTATGGCTTATTTATGACCCGTTTAGAGCGTGCCAACTACGTGGCCAAAAACCTAGCTAAACTCTATCCAGAAACGCCTATTCCGTTGGACCACTCCGACGCCTTTACTTTGCTGGTTGCGGTGGTCTTGTCCGCCCAGTGTACCGACAAGAAAGTGAATGAAGTAACGCCAGCTCTTTTCCGTTTAGCTTCCACGCCTCAAAAAATGGCTACCCTCAAGGTTGAGCAGGTCTACCAAGTTATTCGTCAGTTAGGTCTGGCCCCGCAGAAATCTAAAGCCCTCGTGGGTCTGGCCAAAATGATTATGGAGAAACATCAGGGGCAGGTGCCGCGGACTTTTGAAGAGTTAGAGGAATTGCCGGGCGTCGGCCATAAAACTGCATCCGTCGTAATGGCTCAAGTTTTTGGTATCCCCGCCTTTCCCGTGGATACGCACATTCACCGACTGGCCAAAAGATGGAAATTGAGTGTCGGTAAATCGGTCGAACAGGTTGAACGTGACCTCAAAAAAGTTTTTCCAGAAAAAGATTGGAACAAGTTACACTTAAGAATCATTTTTTACGGCAGAGAGTATTGTACCGCTCGCGGCTGCGATGGTAAAACTTGTCCGATTTGTTTAGAGCTTAGAAAAAACTAACCTAACAGGGCTTCGTGTTTGGCTCTAAACTCTTCACTCCATTCAGATGGCTGATGCGTTTGGGCATCCATCCGACAAACGGTGCGTGCAGCTTTAGCATAAAGAACGCTATGGTCGGCGCTGCGAAATTCGAAATCAACCGTCAGTCCTGCGGCGCGAACTTTCTTAACTCGTTGAATGATTTTCACTTCGCATTCCGGCTTAATGGGTTGCAGGTATTGAACCTGTAAATCACGGACGACTACGTAAACATCGGGCGCCACTGCTGGGTCGATTGTGTCTTTGCCCATTAAACTCACAAAAAACATTTTTTGAGCTCGCTCCATCATGAGAACATAATGGGAGTGGTGTAGAATGCCTAGACCGTCGGTTTGATCGAACCAAGTCTTCATCAAGACTACAAAGGTTTTGTCAGATTGAAGTCCGTTTGAAGTCATGAGAGAGAGGTGGGTGATTTATCGAGAAGGGCAAGCCTTAGACTTATTTTGATTTACGATAGGTGAGGGCGAGGGCGTCTAAAGCCGTCCAAGTATTATGTGCCGGTTTTAAGCCTAGGTCTTTGTGCGCTGCGGAAACATCAAACCAATGATCCTTGGCTAATTCTACCGCTACAAATCGGGTCATGGGTGGCTCGCCTTTAAGTTTAAAGAGCGACCAGAATGTTTCAAAAACTGAACCAAGGATGTAGGCCTTGCGAAGAGAAATTCGTTGAGTCACGGGTTTGATATCGGCACCCACGAGAAGCCGATTCACAAATTCCCAAAGTTTTACTGGGGTACCTTGTGAAATAAAATAGGCCTTACCATTAGCCTTACCCGCGAGCAGGGCATCCAGCGCCTGTAGGTGAACGTTGGCTGCGGTATCGACGTGCGTCACGTCCACTTTGTTATTTCCGTCGCCGACGATTTTAAGTTTCCCGCTACGCGCACTCGCGATGATTCTTGGAAATAAATGATGATCGCCTGGGCCCCAGATTAAGTGAGGTCGCAATGCGCAAACACGTAAATGAGGTGAGGCGGCTTTTAGGACCATTTTTTCAGCAGCGGCTTTGGTTTCCGCATAAGCACAGAGCCAATTTTTACCGTAGGGAAGTTCCTCGTTCGCACCGTTAAAAGAGCCTCCCGTAAAAACGACGCTCGGTGTACTCGTATAAATAAATGCTTTAACTTCAAGGACTCGGGCGGCCGTGATTAAATGATGTGTGCCAGTGATGTTAGATTCTACGTAGTCTTCCCAGTTTCCCCAGATGCCCGCCTTAGCAGCTACGTGAAAAATATAATCACAACCCTGTACGGTCGTTTGCACAAATTTTTGATCCGCGAGATTTCCTTGGCGAAAATCTACTTGGTCGGCGATGGACTTCGGTAGGGGCTGCCGTCCCATGACGCGCACCTCGTAGCCGCGCAACAGGCACCTTTCGACGATGGCTTGGCCCAAGAATCCACCACCGCCGGTGACTAGGACGCAGGGTTTTTTCATGAAAGCTTTTTAATTTCTCGGCGAAGTTTTTGATTCCATTCGCGGGTCAGTTGTAGTCGATGAATCTTGGCGTTATGTCTGACGTCGACCGGAAGCTTTTCTTGAAAGACGATTCTTTTAACTTGGTCAGCGATGGGATGGCGGCGCGTAATTTCCCAGAGGCTTTCGGTGAATTTTATTATTTCACCACGAGACTCAGGAAAACAACCGGGTTTGGGTTCGACCACTAAAACTGCGATTTGATTGGGAGCATTGCCAATTCCAATGAGAGCACAACGCGCCACATCAGGATGTTGTTGGAATGCAGGTTCAATCGATTCGGTAGTGAGAATATTTTTGGTGGTGATTACTTTTTCTATGCAGCGACCATGGAACCAGAGTCGTCCGTCATAATCCAATCTTCCTAAGTCGCCCATGCGATGCCAGAGCTCGGCCTCTCCGTTGATTTTTGTCCGTAATGTAGCTTCAGGATTGTGGTCGTAGGCGTGGGTGACGCTTGGTCCAGTGACAATGATTTCGCCGACCGTATTGGGCGTACAAAGGGTAGCATCGTTAAGATTTCGGATAACGTCACCCGTCTCTTGTATAATTTTAACTTTAACTGATGTTACGGGTTTACCCACGCAGGTTCCTTGTCCGCGTAAAGTTTCGGCAAAAGTTTCGTTGAGAATTTCGTCCGAATCGATGCTCGCTACAGGCAGACACTCAGTGGCGCCGTAGGGAGTGTGAATTTGGCAATGGGGCGCGATTTTCTTTAGTTGTTTTAAGAGCGGAATCGGTACTGGTGCACCGGCAATCAAAAGTCGTTTTAATAATGGTAGGCTAATTTTTTGTGCTTCGCAGTACTGTGCAATTTTTCCCCAAATGGCGGGCGATCCAAATGATGAAGTTACTTTTTCGGAGAGCAATGCGGAGACAATCAGTGCGGGATTGGCATCAGCGGGACGAGAGGGATCGAGGAGTGGGGTGACGGTCGTTACGCCGAGGGCGGGATTAAATAATCCAAATACAGGAAGCATCGCCATGTCGACTTCGCCGGGTTGAATTTGATAGGTTTTACGAACGAGGGAAATTTGGGCGTCAAACATCCCATGCGTGTAACGTACGCCTTTGGGCGTTCCGGTTGAACCAGAGGTAAAAATAATTGCGGCGAGACTTGAGGCGGTGACTGGTTCGAGTGGTCGTGCGGTACTAGTGGAACAATCTTTAATAAGTTTTTTCCAAGTCTTACCGTTTATCTCAATGCGGAGAGTGATGGATTTGAATGCCTTGAATGGAAGGTAACTTAAATAATAAGGTTTAGATTGAGCGACGAGTGCGGTGGGAGTGGTGTTTTCGATACACTGTAGCATTTTTTTCCAGCCCATACCGGGATCGATGGCGATGGGAATGGCTCCGAGTTTTAAAAGTCCAAACATACACACAATCAGGTCATGTCCTGCGCGTACGGCGAGTAATGTACGGGTGCCTGCGGTGATACCTTCCGCGTGAAAAACTCGCGCTGCGGCATCGCTTTCTTGATCGAGTTTTAAAAACGAACACCAGTCGTGAATCACTCGGCCATCTTCGTTAACGGAGAGAGGTGATAGCGTAGCAATCGCTTGGGGGTTGTTCAGCGCGGCATGGCGAAGGTGTCTGGCGACATTGCTACTCGGGTCGTTCATTTTCCTATCAATGAAGAAGCCCCGAAATCGGGGCTTCTGCAAGAGGACACTTTGCCGATTTAGTAATCGGTTAGGGTGATGGCACCCCAAAGAAGTGTAACGCGGTCGCCCGAATTGGTGCGGCGAGAGTAGAAGTCGTCCGTTCTTAAACGAACAGTAGAACTATGGATAGCGGAGTACGAGCCGGGTTCTACTTTTACAATGCCGAGGAAATTATGAGCAGGTTCCATCGACACGTTTTTTCCGTGGTTAGGGGTGTCATAGCTGCTGCAACCAACCAAGGCGGCAGAGGCGATGAGAGTTAAAAGAGCAATTTGCTTCATAGGGGTGTTTCTTATTTGGGTAACCTTGGGCGGGTAGACAAGCCAGAAACCTCAAGAATTTACCCACAAATGCCAAGCGGTGACTAATTCAGGACCCCTAAAGAACCAAAGGGCCGCTGCAATAGCCATGCTGGGCACAAATGGTACGCTTTCGGACTCTTTTTTGGGTCCAAAGAGGGCCAGTACGGAAGGTAATTTAATGATAACACCGATGACGGATCCGCCGAACAAACAGAATAGGGCGCCTTGCCATCCGCAGAAGGCACCGACTCCTGCACAGAGAATGATATCCGCTTCTCCCATTGCTTCTTGGCGCATGATGACAGTGGCGATGGTACGAATCCACCAAACGAGTGCCGTTCCGACTGCAATACCGATGAGTGAGTCGGTCGCTGAATTTATCCGATTTATGATTTCAATCCCGGAACCCGTTTCGCCGTGAAGTGATGGAGCGACGATGGAAAAGAATAGTCCGAGTCCCACTAATAAAAAATTAGGCGCGTCGGGCACGAGCATTTCCTGCATATCGCATCCCGCTAAAATAATTAACAGAGAAAGAAAGACGCAACCGATAGCGGCTTTCACCGGGGAAAGAACGAGAAAGGCCGTTACAAAAAGCAGGGCAGTGATTAATTCAACCAGAGGATACTGTACTGAAATAGTCGCCCCACAACATTTGGCCCGACCTCGGAGCAGTAGCCAACCGAACAAAGGAACGTTAAACCAGACTGGTATTTTTTGGCCACACGCGCAATGCGAGGGCGGACTGATAATCGACGCACCTTTGGGAAGACGATGAATGCAGACGTTTAAGAAACTTCCCACGCAGGCACCAATCGCTCCGATAAAAACGGCAGTGATACTTGGATGGAGGGCCATGAAAATTTGGAAATCAATGAGGTTCATATTATTTTTCTCCGATGGCTAAGCGCATGGGTTCTTGGGGAGGAGTTATACCTGTCCAAAGTTTAAAAGCGAGCGAACCCTGCCAGCGTAACATCGATCGGCCATCGCAAGATTTAACCCCAAGTTTATTGGCTGTTTTGATTAAGGATGTTTTATGAGCGCCGTAAGTAGTATCAAAAATAAATCCGGCATTTTCTAAAAGTGATTCGGCTAAAGGTAATTCATCGTCGAGCTTAAGACCCAAGGTGGTGCAGTTTACGATAATCGTGCCTGATGGGATGGTGCCGATTTCTTTTAGGCCAACGGCGGAAACGCGTGAGTCGTTTAAAGCTTTAACTAAGTTTTCAGCTTTAGTGATATCACGGTTGGCAATCGTCAAACTGCGACAGTTAGCTTGAATACACGCAGCAGCAATCGCGCGGGCAGCTCCACCGGCTCCCAGAATAATAATATCTTTTTGTGCCACGCCCTTACCGGAGTATTCATTCAGCGCCTCGAGAAAACCTTGTCCGTCAGTGGTATGTCCAGCCCAGCCCTCCGGAGTGGGTACCAAGGTGTTAACCGATTCGGCATTCTTCGCTTCGGGTGATAAGTTCTTCACTAAACTCAGAGCGGCTATTTTATGTGGAACCGTTAAGTTGAGTCCGATAAAATTTTTCGACCGCAGCACCGTGAGTGCTTGAGCCAGTTCTTCAGATTTAATGTGCAGTCTTAAGTATTTAACCTGGGCGAGTTGAGGATGGTTGGGGGCCAGCGCTTGGAGTGCCGCATTATGCATCGCCGGACTCAGCGAATGGCTGATGGGATCGCCGAGCACGGCCAAGCAGGGATGTGGAAAATCCATACCCAAAATCTCTTTTAATGTAATACTGTTTTCCACGTGGATAAATTAAGTGCGACTTTCGATCATATTTACAAAGCTCAGAAAGAGACGACTGTTTTTATCATCTCCATTGGCTTCGAATTGTGAGACTAGGTTTCGACAACAGCGAGCAATCGTTTGTTCGGCGCTGATGGGCTTCAAGAAGGCCTCGTCGGCGGGCAGATGATTATTGAGTAACATTAACTGAATTTCCGAACGAGTCCGAAAAGTTCCACCCTCATAACAATCGATAAAGGTCGGATTATTATTTTTAAAAATGCCGACCATGAATCGTCCAGGTAAGCCAACCGGTTGGACGGGAAGACCGAGGCGCTGGGCAACGAGTAAGAAGATGAGACAAAGTGAAATCGGAATACCTCGGTGAGATTTAATGACCGTCGAGAGGAGTGATGAGTCGGGCTTGGAGAAAGATTCTTGGGCACCACGATAGCCTTCTTCTCCGAAAATCACCCGACACAGTAATCGACACTTTTCCTGCACGGTTAAGGGCTCGGTGATGAGTTGTCGCGTGCGTTCAGCCAAATGATCCAACTCCTCATCGTAAGCCTTGTCGGCAAGAGTTGGGTGAATGACGCGTTCGAAAAGTAAACAAGCTTCTTCTAGATCCTGGATGCCGCCTTTAATGTGCTCGATAAAATGGCGGGCCGCTAATTCCGACGTACGCAAATTGGATAGGAGTGACTTGGCGTGACTCGCTAAATTTTTATTTTTAGTAAGAACTTCGAGCCAGAGTAACCCTTCATCGCCCGCGGCTTTAATTTCATTAATCACCGCTTCCCGCACCACGGGGGAAGGGTCGTCGAGCAACCTTTCAAGGACAGCAAGTTGCTTCGTCGGCTTCATCCGATTAAATGTATCAAAGCGGGAGCGATTTCGCAATACACGACTCTTGGGCAGTTTTGCGACAACTCGTCGCGAGGGTGACGGGCTGTCACCCTGGTTTGACCCAGGTGAATCTAGGTTAATCAATTATATGCGTTTACAGCCCGAAAATTAGGGATAAAGTTATAGTCAGTAAGTTGGTCTAGTTGGTGCATAGTTTTATTTATATGAGTACACCCTACGGAAATTTGACGGATAAAACTACGGAGGCATTACAATTATCACAGAGCGATGTCGTCCAACGTCGCCACGCTGCGATCGAGCCCGCCCACATTCTTTTTAGTCTGCTGACTCAAGAGGGTGGAGTTGTTTCCGCTCTCTTACGTCGCGCCAATAAAGACGAAAAGCCACTCCTTTCCGCCGTGGCAGGAATTTTAGCCCGTCAGCCCAAATTAGCCCAGACCAATGCCCAGCCTGGATTATCAACGGAATCTCAATCCGTTTTATTTAAAGCAAAAGAGGAAGCTGCAATGATGAAAGATGATTATGTTTCCGCCGAACACGTGCTCCTGGCTCTGGCAGAATCATCTTCCTTGAGTCCTATTTTTAAGGAAATCAATTTTGGTAAAGCTGCTATTATGACTGCCTTAAAAGCGGTGCGTGGATCGCAACGCGTGACGACGGCTAATCCTGAGGCTACCTACGAAGCACTCAGCAAATACGGTATTAATCTAACCGAACGCGCAAGTTCAGGTAAGATGGATCCCGTCATTGGTCGAGATGAAGAAATTCGTCGCGTCATCCGGATTCTTTCTCGTCGCACTAAAAACAATCCAGTTTTAATCGGTGAACCTGGTGTGGGTAAAACCGCAGTCGTTGAAGGTCTGGCTCAACGTATTATTAGTGGTGACGTTCCAGAGGGTTTAAAAAATAAAGTCATTTTCTCTTTGGATATGGGATCGCTTTTGGCGGGTGCTAAATATCGCGGGGAATTTGAAGAACGTCTAAAAGCCGTTTTAGCTGAAGTTAAATCGGCTGAAGGTGGCATTCTTCTTTTTATCGATGAGATGCACACTCTAGTGGGCGCAGGAAAAGCGGATGGTGCGATGGATGCAGCAAATTTACTGAAGCCGATGTTAGCCCGTGGTGAGTTGCATTGCATTGGAGCTACGACGCTTGATGAGTTTCGTCAGCACGTTGAAAAAGATGCGGCTCTAGAACGTCGCTTCCAACAAGTCATGGTCGAGCCTCCCAGTGTGCCTGATACGGTTTCTATTTTGCGTGGATTAAAAGAACGCTTCGAAGTTCACCACGGTGTTAAAATCGAGGACGCTGCCTTGGTCGAAGCCGCTGTGTTGTCTGATCGCTACATCACGTCCCGATTTTTACCCGATAAAGCGATTGATTTAGTTGATGAAGCCTGTGCGCAAATTCGTACAGAAATCGATAGTGTTCCGGTTGAATTAGATGTTATAAATCGAAATGTCTTAAGACTAGAGGTTGAAGAATCGGCTCTAAAAAATGAAAAAGACGAAGCCTCAAAAGCTCGCTTAGGTGGACTGAAAAAAGAATTAGCGGAAGCAGGTGAATCTCAACGGATGATGCGTAATCGCTGGGAGTCCGATAAAGCTGCCGTAACCAAGGTCCGTGCCGCTCGCGAACAACTCGATAATGCACGTCGCGAGATGATTGATGCCGAAAGAAAAAATGACCTCAACGCCATGGCGGCGCTTCGTCACGGCCGTATTCCTCAGTTAGAAAAAGATGTCGCGACGCTAGAAAAATCTGCCAAAACAGGCACGGGATTATTCAGAGAAATTGTGACGCCCGAAGAAATTGCAGAAGTCGTGGCGCGTTGGACGGGTGTGCCGATTACTCGACTACTCGCTTCGGAACGGGAAAAAATTTTACAACTCACCACTCGCCTTCAAGAGCGTGTGGTTGGACAAAAAGAAGCAGTTTTAGCGGTGGCAGATGCGGTGCAACGTTCTCGTGCAGGTGTGCAAGATCCACGCCGCCCAGTCGGATCGTTTTTATTTCTTGGACCAACCGGCGTTGGTAAAACAGAGTTAGCTAAGGCTTTAGCGGTTGAACTCTTTGATAACGAAAAGTCCATGATTCGAATCGATATGTCGGAGTATATGGAGAAGCATGCGGTTTCTCGTTTAGTGGGAGCGCCTCCCGGTTATGTGGGTCACGAAGATGGTGGACAACTCACGGAGGCGATTCGTCGTCACCCTTACTGCGTAGTGCTCCTCGATGAGGTCGAAAAGGCCCACCCCGATGTATTCAATATTTTATTACAGGTTTTAGATGATGGTCGGTTGACGGATTCACAGGGTCGCACAGTGGATTGCCGAAATGCTATTTTTATTATGACTTCAAATATTGGTAGTCGTCATATCGCGGCATCGGCGGGTATGGGAGAAATGTCAGAAAGCGTTCGCGAGTCGGTGATGGCGGATTTACGTCAGCATTTCCGGCCTGAGTTTTTAAATCGGATTGATGAAGTCGTTTTATTCCATCCTCTCGGCGTCGACGAAGTCGCTGCTATCGCTGGATTGCTTATTAAGGATCTCAATGCACGTTTAGCTACGAAACGGATTCGATTAACCTTGGACAAAAAGGTTCTAGAATGGTTGGCCGATCGTGGATTGGACCCCGTTTATGGGGCCCGTCCGTTACGCCGATTTATCCAACGCGAAATTGAAACCCCGCTAGCGAAGGAAATTTTAGCAGGGCAGATTTTAGATGGGTCATTGGTCAAAGTAACACTGAAAGATGCTCATGTGGCCTTTGAATCTAAAGTCGGTGGGTTTTCGGATTGAAGGTTGGCCGTAGTCCGTAAATCTTCGCCTTATGGCTGTTGCGCGAATTCGCTGTGGGGTAGTGGGGACCGGTTCACTCGGTCAACATCATGCCCGTATTTACTCCACCTTACCGGATGCGGAACTCGCGGGGATTTATGAGCCCAACGATGAGCGGGCCCAGGAAATTTGTGCCAAGCACAAGTGCAAAAGATTTTTATCGCTCGATGAAATGGCGGCCGCGTGTGATGCGGTGAGTGTCGTGGTTCCAACCAATTTACACGCCGAGGTTGCTATTCCGCTCCTAAAAAAAGGATGTCATCTTTTAATTGAGAAGCCTTTGTGTGTAACCTTGGAAGAAGCTTCGCAGATTTTGAATGCGGCTCATGAGTCTGAGCGCATTGTCCAAGTGGGCCATATTGAGCATTATAATCCCGTGATGTCTTCTTTGGAAAAAACCGTTAGTCATCCCCGTTATATCACCGCTGAACGATTAGCACCGTTTACTCCACGAGGTACTGAAGTGGGCGTAGTCTTAGACTTAATGATTCACGATATTGGAATCGTTTTACAATTAGCCAATTCGCCCGTGGAGCGGATTGACGCGGTCGGCGTATCCGTCGTCACCAAAACGGAAGATATCGCTAACGCGCGAATCCTTTTCAAGAACGGCTGTGTGGCGAATTTAAATGCTAGTCGCGTTTCGCTGAAGAAAAATCGGGAAATTCGTGTGTTCCAAAATGGTAGTTATCTCTCCATTGATTTTATGGAGCAGAAGGGGCATACCGTGCGTATTGACCCCACGGTGCCGGGTGGAATCATTAAAGTAGAGATTCCGATTGAGAAGGCGGAGCCTCTTGCGGTGGAATTAAATTCCTTTGTCAGCTGTGTACGTGAACGAAAAAGCCCGAAAGTCTCGGGAGAGCTGGGACGTAATGCATTAGATGTAGCGATTAAAATCACAGAACAGATTCGCGCAGGAATGCAGCGGGCATGAGTCATTTTCCCGCCATCCCAGCACGTTTTGAGCGTCCACGAGCGGGTGGGGTTGATATTTTAATTTTGGCCGGAGAACATTCCGGCGATCAGCATGCCGCGAAAATCGTGAAGGAACTTTTAATAAAAAATCCTCAATTAAAAATCGCGGTATTTGGTGGACCGAGTCTGCGAGCGGCTGGTGCTCAATTACTTTTTGATATGACGGGGTTCTCCGCGGTGGGTATTGTCGAAGTTTTAGCGGCGTATCCTTTCTACAAAAAACTTTTTTCTCGGATGGTAGATTGGACGAAAGAATGGAAGCCGAGTTTAGTCATTTTAGTCGACTACCCTGGACTAAATTTACGATTTGCGGATGAATTACGTAAGGCTGGGATTTCGGTGAAGGGCGGAGGCAAAACCCAGGTGATTCAGTATGTAAGCCCACAATTATGGGCCTGGAAACCCAATCGCCGTTTCTCGATGGCCCGTGACCTAGATGCACTCGGAACGATTTTTCCTTTTGAGCCCGCTGTTTATAAAGACACGAAATTAGATGCCCGCTTTGTGGGACATCCTTTTGCCGAGCCCGGTCATCATTCAAATCTAAGTTATAATCCAGAAGGTCCTATTTTACTTTTACCAGGAAGTCGCCCTAAGCCGGTTAAGAAAATCTTTCCCACGTTGATTGAAGCTTTCGCTCTTTTTCGAAAAAATTATCCAAAGAAAAGAGCGGTGGTTTTACATACCGGTGGTGCGGTGCATGCGGAACTCTATCGACTCTGTGCTGAGTATGGTAATCAGGCTAAAGGGATTGATTTACTTCCTGTGGGTGAGGGTGATGTCGCTGCGAGCGCGGCACTAGTCAGTTCTGGAACGATGTCATTAACCGTAGCACTAGCAGGCATTCCTGGGGCTGTGGTTTATCGGGCTAACCCCTTAACCTGGTGGGTGGGACGTCGATTAATCGCGGGGAGAATTGATAATCTAGGTATCGCGAATATTTTATTAAAACGTCAAGCTTGGCCCGAGTATTTGCAGACAGAATGTGAGCCCGAGTCGCTCGCTGAAAGATTGAAGGTCTGTGTCGAAGATTCTTCAGTACGTCAATTAGCGGATTCCGATGCGAAAGAACTTTTTACACTTCTCTCTGCTCAGGCGGGATCCACGCCTGTTGAATGGATTTCCAGTTTTATAACTCCTAAGTTTTCATGAAAATCATTATTTTGGGATGTGGTTATATC
>JBAXIK010000004.1:0-39791 GCA_037138415.1 Opitutia bacterium
GTTATTGCGACGGGCAAGATGTACACGGTGAGAGAGTTTTGTAATCTCGCCTTCAAACGCGCGGGGATTGAGTTGGAGTGGAAGGGAAGTGGCGTAGACGAAAAGGGTATCGATAAAAAAACCAACCGCACCTTAGTGGCGGTGGATTCAAAATATTTCCGCCCCACCGAAGTCGAACAATTATTAGGCGACCCCACCAAGGCCATTCGCGAACTCAAATGGAACCCACAGCAAACTTCTTTTGAGCAATTAGTAAATCGTATGGTGGATAATGATATTAAGACACTGTCACACAAACACCGCTAAATGGATTTGCAGGAAAAAATATACGTAGCGGGTCACCGTGGTATGGTTGGCTCGGCCATCGTGCGTGCTCTAAAAAAAGCGGGTCACTCGCAGATTATTGGGCGGACATCAGAGGAACTCGATTTACGTGACGGTGCGGCCGTTAAAGAATTCTTTGCCCAAGAAAAACCGGTTTACGTTATTATGGCCGCCGCCCGAGTTGGGGGAATTCATTACAATTCCACCGCGCCCTATGATTTTATCTACGACAATTTAATCATGTCGACCAACGTGATTGAAGAGGCGCGCCAAAGTAAGGTCAAAAAACTATTATTCCTGGGATCGAGTTGTATTTATCCGAAGCTAGCTCCCCAGCCCATTAAAGAGAGCTCACTTTTAACCGGCCCATTAGAAGCCACCAATGAAGCTTATGCCCTCGCAAAAATTGCTGGCATTAAACTCTGCACGTTTGCCCGCCAACAATACGGATGTGATTTTATTAGCGCGATGCCCTGTAATCTTTACGGCCCAGGCGACAATTTCAGTTTAGAAAACTCACACGTTCTCCCCGCCATCATTCGCAAAATGAATGAAGCAAAATTAAAGGGAGACACTGCCGTGAAATTATGGGGTACAGGTCTACCTTTGCGGGAATTTTTACACGTCGATGATCTGGCTCAAGCCTGCCTGCTTTTAATGGATAAGTATTCCGAGCTAGGCACGATTAACTTGGGTTCAGGGCAAGAGATTACTATTCAGGCACTCGCCGAAACCATTGCGATGGTTGTTGGTTATCACGGTAAACTGGAATTCGATAAATCCAAGCCCGATGGTACTCCGCGGAAAATTATGGATAGTTCTAGAATTCAAGCATTGGGCTGGACGCCTAAAACCTCTTTAAAGCAGGGCATCCAAGAAGTTTATCAGTGGTATCTCTGGAATGAATCCACCCTTCGAAAATAAATACATGGTCACCCTTTGTATTCCAGCTCGTCTTGCCTCTACACGATTACCGCGAAAAGTTCTTTTAGATCTCGGTGGTAAACCCGTAGTGCAACATGTCTGGGAAAGAGCCAAACAAGTAAAACAAGCTGAGCGCGTGGTGATTGTCACGGACGCTGAAGAAGTGGCCGAAATCGCCCGAAAATTTGGTGCCGAGGTATTGATGACTTCGCCAGACTGTCCATCGGGGACGGCCAGAATCTCCAGCATTCTCGATCAGTTACCCGGCGATTTTTTTATCAACGTTCAAGGTGATGAGCCATTTATCGAGCCCTCGCTGCTCGACGATTTGATTACGTGTTGGAAGAAAACCCAGTGTTCCCTAGTCACGGCGGTTTCTAAAATTACTGACGTTGAACGTCTCCAGTCTCCCAGTGTGGTCAAAGTAGTCCGGGCGGAAAACGGCGAAGCCCTTTATTTTTCACGTAGTCCTATTCCTTTTTTTCGCGGCAAAGAAATTCAAGATTGGTTAAATGATTATTCCTATTGGTCGCACATCGGAGTCTATGGATACAATCGCGACGCCTTAGCCCGCTATCCTAAATTGTCTGCGACCACCCTGGAGTCGGTAGAATCTTTAGAACAATTAAGATTTTTAGCGCACGGCTTTAAATTTCAAACCATCGAAACGCATTATCACCCTGTCGCGATTGATACCGCTGAAGACTTAGCGGCTGCCCGAAAACTTTTAAAATAATTTATGACTACACCACTCCAGTCTGCCCAGTCGTTACTAAAAGCCGAAGCCGAAGCGTTGACCGAACTTTCCCAACGTCTTGACGGCTCGTTCACCAAGGTGGTTGATTTAATTGCCAAACATTCCGGCAAAGTTGTTTTAATTGGCGTGGGTAAGTCGGGTCTCATTGCCCAAAAAATTGCTTCCACCCTTTGCAGCACAGGTACACCAGCCATATTTTTACACGCTGCGGATGCCGTTCACGGCGATTTGGGAATTTTACAATCGGGCGACCCTGTTATTTTAATTTCACGTTCGGGTGCGACCGCCGAGCTCGTTCGACTCTTGCCTGTGTTGCGTTCTTTTAAGTCACCCTTGATCGCCTTAGTGGGCAACACGCAGTCACCCTTAGCAATCCAATCGGATTTTGTTTTAGATATTGGTGCGCGACCCGAAGCAGATCCCTTGGGACTCGTCCCAACGACGAGCACGCTCTTAACTTTAGCACTAGGTGATGCCATAGCAGCCGCCTTAATTACCCATCGCGGATTTGGTGCTTCCGACTTCGCAAGATTTCATCCCGCGGGCCAATTAGGTCGTAACCTCTCATTGACTGTCGGAGAAGTTTTTCAATCTATCGAGCGATGCGCCAGAGTTGATATAACCGCTTCATTACGTGAAGCCGTTATCGCCATGACCACTTATCCCAATGGAGCCGCTTGTATTTTAAATGCGGAAGGAATTTTAATGGGATTGATTACCGACGGAGATCTTCGTCGTGCATTAAGTCGAGGTATCGATTTAAACACCGCCAAGGTTGTCGACTTAATGACCAAAAATCCAATTCGAACCCATCCGCAGGTTTCCCTCGTAGATGCTGCTCGTGTGATGGAAGATCGCCCGTCGCAAATTTCAGTTTTACCAGTCACTCACCCCGAAAACCAAAAGTGTTTAGGTTTACTCCGTATTCACGATATCTACCAAGCTGGACTCGTCTAATTAATGGCTGAAGATTCTACTTATTCTAAGCACGTTTTTTATAAAAATATAAAAACGCGCAGACCATCGTTAACTCCTCGGGAGTTGGCGTTGTTTGCCGTGGCAGCTACTATTTTAATCATTATGCCGTGGGCTTGGGGTGGAGTGGTTTGGTGGGCAACCATGCTTACTCTGGGATTATCATTGGGTGCGTTGATCATTGCTGCAGGTAATTCTCGAGCCCAAGCCATCTGTGCGGGTATCTGGACGACAATCTTAGTCGTTATCGTAGTTTTAAGTATTCGTGGCGTAATTTCTGGAACTAACGAAATTTTAAATTACATCGCTTTCCCGTTGGCTGCTTTATTTGCTCAACTTTTGGGTGTCGGCTTACTTTACGACGATGTTAAATCGCGTCCCGCTTCTGAAACTTTCAATAATCTATTAAGATGTGTCCCATTCTGGATGGGTTTGGCACTGTTTGCTTACTTTGCTATCCAAGGCCTAAACTCATGGGGTAGTGTTACGGAAAGAGATTTATTTTGGAGAATTTTTAAAGAGCCTTACATCAGTTGGCTGCCTAATGGATTAAAGGCGCCATTTTTCTCTGACGATAATGATCCTGGTGGCATGAACGCTTGGCGCGTTTTATTAACTTTTGCTGGCCCATGGATGTTTTTCTGTGCGTTATATATCGGGCTCGTCCATCGCCGTGCCTTTATCGCCCTCGCCTGGGTCAGTATTATCACAGCCTGTTTGCTAGCGGTCTATGGCTATACCCACCAACTCACTGAAGGCACTATTTTAGGTTATCCCGTCCCAAGCAATGCGCGTACTTTTGGGCCCTTTATTAATCACGCCCATGCCTGTACTTACTTATATTTTAATTCAGCCCTCGCCCTCGCTTTAACCTTTTGGCATTTCCGACGAAAAAAAGATAGTAATCGCCTAGGCGGACCGCACTTAATTTCTCTTTTTATCGCCTTATTATTATTCTTCGGCGTTATTTTAACGTTTAGCGTGGGCGGAATTTTAATTAGCCTAACCTTATTGCTATTTGTTACTCCGATTGCCTACTTCTTGGGGCTCCCTTTAAAAAGCGGCAAGAGCTTAGGGGTTAATTTCATTAATATTATAATCTTTGTGATTATGTTAGGCGGTTTGGCTTACACTTATAAGTACGACCAGTTGGAGCAGCAGATTAAACGAAAACTTAAACAGACTTCTAGCTCCTCAGTGGATGAAAGAATAGCGCTACGTAGTGCGACTGCCCAAATGATCGGCGTGGGTGGAGTTGGAGGTAAAGTTTGGTACGGCTGGGGCGCCGGTTCTTACCGCTGGGTCTCTCCCTATTTTCAGGCCCAACAACCCTCGCTACAGGATAAAAACCAAAAATTATCTACCCGAGCTATTTACGCTCATTGCGACTGGTTACAAATTATTGCCGAGTGGGGCATCGTGGGCTTATTGCCAGTTCTCGCCACCATCGGATGGTTTGTCGCAAAGTCTCGAAGAATCACTCGCCGAGGCCGCCCCGAAGTCATTCCGCTATTTTGTGTCTGTATCCTGTTCTTAATCCACATGCTCCTCGACTTGTTGTGTTGGTTTACTCCGATTCTTTTTATCTTAGCTTTCACCGCGGCCATGACGCTTTGCTTGGTGGATCCAGCGAATAAGGAAGATTTTGCTTAATTTAAGAACTCTAAATATTTAAATCTATTTAATTTTGATGATGGGCCAAAAAATACCAAGCCAGTCTCAATAATGGCTACGAATTATACCAATACGAAAAATCTTTTTTATTCTAATGATAGAAGAAGCCCCCGTGCCTATTTAATGGGACGAGAATTAGCCCTTTTGTGTATAGCAGCGATTGTTCTCATGATTACTCCTTGGGCGTGGGGTGGGGTTGTCTGGTGGGCTACTTCAATCACCCTGGGATTATCATTAAGTATGCTAACCATTGCAGTCGGAAATTTTCGTACCCAAGTTATTTTATCGGCACTTTGGGGCACGATCTTAGCCGTTATTATCTGCTTAATTATTACTAGGGTAATTCCGGGTACCGACGAAATATTAAATATTATATCACTGCCGGCCGCCGCTCTCTTTGCTCAGCTCGTGGGGGTATCTCTAATTTACGACGACGTTCTGTTGCAGCCAACCTCAGAGATAATCAAAAAGCTATTTAGATTAGTTCCCTTTTGGGGCGGCCTGGCTTTATTTACTTATTTTGCGATCCAGGGTATTAATGTCTGGGGGAGTGTTACGGAGAGGGATTTATTTTGGAGAATTTTCAAAGAGCCCTATATTACTTGGCTGCCGAATGGATTAAATGCCCCTTTCCTTTCCGATGACCGCGATCCTGGAGGAATGAATGCTTGGCGCTTGTTACTAACCTTAGCTGGGCCATGGATGTTTTTCTGTGCCCTGCAGGTGGGGCTAAGCCAAAGACTCAGTTACAAAATACTGAGTTGGGTAAGTGTGATTTCTGCTACGATTTTTGGTGCTTGGGCTTTAAACAATCAGTTTAGCCATGGAACCATTCTCGGATATTCAATTCCCGGTGGCACAGAGACTTTTGGAACATTTATAAACCGTACCCACGCCGGCGTATTTTTTTATTTAAATGTCGCGCTAGCTATGACGCTGGGATTTTGTCATTTTCGAAAAAAAGATAATAGTTCGCTTAAAGGGGGCCCTCACCTAATTGCTATTTTTTTTGGAGTGTTATTGGTGATTCTAGGGATTATTAGTTATAGCATGGCAGTGATTTTAATCCTAGTCACGAGTCTTTTACTGATTTTTCCTTTAGCGTTTTTCATTGGTATACCGCAGAAATCAGACTTTAAACTCGGCCCAAATATCTTACTTTTTATCATGATTCTTGGGTTGGTTTTTGGTTTAGCTACGACGATTAATTTTAAAAACTTAGAAAGAAAAATAAACTCTAAGATAGCAAGTGTTGTAGTAAAAAAAGAAAATGATCGGGCGCCGTATGCGAGGGCAACTCTGGCCATGGCCACAGCGGGCGGCGTTAACGGAAAAATTTGGTATGGCTGGGGGGCGGGTTCATACCGTTGGGTGTCGCCTTATTTTCAAGCCCAGGAAAAGGAACTTACTAATAAAGACGGACGGCTTGTTTACAGAGCAATTTATGCCCATAACGATTGGCTACAAATGGTGGCGGAATGGGGGGTGGTCGGGATAATTCCTGTTTTTCTAATGGTCTTATGGTTTTTAAACTTAGGTCGTAAGTGTTTTGACCAAGGCCGTCCCGAACTAATTCCACTCTTTTTAATCATCATTCTTTTAGGAATTCATGCGGCTATTGATTTATTATTTTGGTTCACCCCATTATTATTTTTAGCCGTCTTTATTATCTCTATGACGCAATTCTTTGCCCGTGACTCTGGGCAATCAACGTAGACATTATGTATCAAATTTTACAAAATCTAAACTCCGGTAAAACAGAACTGGTTGATGTGCCTGCCCCTGGGCCAACCCTAGGGTCTTTATTAATCCAGACTTCACATTCTTTGGTTTCACTGGGAACAGAAAAAATGCTCGTTGAATTTGGTAAAGCTGGATGGATAAATAAAATTCGTCAGCAACCCGAAAGAGTTAAAGATGTCTTAGCAAAAATTTCTACTGAAGGATTATTTCCTACTATAAGGGCCATACGAGGTAAATTAAGCCAACCAATCCCCCTGGGTTATTGTCAGGTAGGTCGGGTGGTTGACCAAGGTGGTACGGAATTTACCGTCGGCGATCGCGTAGTTTCCAATGGAGCGCATGCAGAAGTGGTGAGTGTTAAATCTTACCTCTGTGCGAAAATTCCTGACAATGTTTTATCGGCTGATGCCACGTTCACACCCTTAGCTGCCATTGCCCTTAATGGTATTAGAATGCTCGATGTAAAGCCCGGCAGTCGTATCGTGGTGAGTGGACTAGGTTTAATCGGACAATTAGCCGTGCGCATTTTAAAAGCCCAAGGAGCAGAAGTTTTTGGTATCGATTTAAATCCAGAAAAGTGCGCCTTGGCCGAAAAATATGGAGCTCGTTACTTTAAGGCCGAAAAAAATTCAAATCCGGTTTCAACAATACTTTCATGGACAGGTGGGCAAGGGGTTGACGGAGTTTTAATCACCGCTTCATCGCCCTCCCATGATATTATAAGCCAGGCCGCGCAGTCCTGTCGTCATCATGGAAAAGTAGTTCTCATTGGAGTAATCGGACTCAACTTAAAGCGGGGAGATTTTTATCGTAATGAGGTTAGCTTCCAGGTTTCGAACTCTTACGGACTGCGCCAAGCGAATCACCCGTTCTCCGCTCAAGAAAATTTCAAACGTGTCCTAGAATTAATGTCCCAAGGTAAATTAGTCGTACATGATTTAATTTCTATCCAGAAATCCATCGATGAGGCGCCCGAAGTTTACAGCCACTTAACCGATTCCAAAATTTTTGGAATTTCACTGGTTTATCGCCCTCGCCCAGAAAATCTAATTCGTCAAATTCAACTTAAGCCAATGACAAATGATGCAGGATTAAAAGTGGGTATTTTAGGTACTGGAAATTTCACCCAACGAACACTTTTACCCGAACTCATGGCATTAGATCAGCCGCCTCATTTGGAAGTACTCGTTTCTGCTCAAGGCGCCTCAACCTTGTTTTCAGCCAAAAAATTTAATGCGGCTAGTGTGGCGACTAATCCCGATGCTGTTTTTAAAAACGGAAATATAAAAGCGGTTTTTATTTCTACCCGCCACCACTTACATGCCACGCAAACACTCACTGCTTTAGCGAATAGCCAGTCGGTTTGGGTCGAAAAGCCTCTCGCCTTAACCGAGCTGGAAATTGATCTCATTGAAAAAGCCGTAAAGAGTTCCTCCGCTATTTTAATGGTCGGTTTTAATCGTCGATTTGCCCCCCTCGCGTTGCACGCCCGAAAAATTATCGCTGCTCAGGCAGGTCCCAAGACTATCACGATTAATATTAATGCAGGCAGTCTCCCGCCGGATCATTGGACATTAAACCTCGTCGAGGGCGGAGGTCGAATTGTTGGAGAAGCTTGCCACTTTATCGACCTACTCCGGTTTTTAATTTCCGTTCCCATTAGCCAAGTTCATTTAGTTGAGCGGTTTACCGACGGCCAAGACGGCGGTAAATATAAACTAGAATTTACCGATGGTTCTACCGGATATATTAATTATCTAACGAACCTTCCCAAGATCGTACCTAAAGAGGTGATTCAAGTTTCAGGCGCGGGATGGAACTTTGAGATTAATAATTGGCAGCAATGCCGAGGCCAGGGTGTGTGGGGCATTAATAAAGGTTGGGGCTTATTCCAGAAAATGGATAAAGGACATTCCACCGCGCTCGCTACGTTTATTGCTGCGGTTGAATCCCGTCAGCCTTCGCCCATCCCACTCAACGAAATCATTGAAGTTTCACGCTGGGCTGTGCGTATGCAGGCGATGACTCACTCATAATTTTTTAATAATATCATGAAATCTATCTGTGTTTTAGGCTTAGGTTATATTGGCTTACCTACAGCTTCTATTTTTGCTACAAAGGGCCACCACGTTAATGGCGTGGATGTTTCTCCTCGAGTGGTGGATACCATCAACTCTGGCAAAATACATATCCAAGAGCCTGACCTCGATGTTTTAGTCCGCGCTGCTGTGCAGTCGGGTAATTTAAAAGCCACGCTTAAGCCTGCATTCGCTGATGTTTTTATTATCGCAGTTCCCACACCGTTCGATGTTCAAGCCGATGGTTCCCGCACGCCTGATTTAAAATATGTGGAATCCGCTGCCCGCTCGATTGCTCCAGTCGTTGCAACAGGAAATCTTGTTATTTTAGAATCTACCTCCCCCGTGGGTACGACCGAAAAAGTTAAAGAGTGGATTGAAGATGAATGTAAGAAACTAAAACGCGGTCAAATTGACGGCGTTCTCTACGCTCATTGCCCGGAGCGTATTCTTCCCGGTCAAATGCTCAAAGAATTAGTTTCTAATGATCGCATTGCTGGGGGCTTAACTCCCGAGGCTTCCGAAATTTCTAAAAAACTTTACGAAAGTTTCTGTTCGGCACAGATATTTATCACCGATGCACGTACCGCTGAAATGGCGAAGCTTACTGAGAACGCATTTCGCGATGTGAATATCGCTTTCGCCAACGAACTTTCACTGATTTGCGATCGCTTAAAAATTAATGTGTGGGAGTTGATTCGTTTAGCCAATCGCCACCCGCGGGTGAAAATTTTACAACCAGGTCCAGGTGTCGGCGGACACTGTATCGCCGTTGATCCTTGGTTTATCGTCCATGCCGCACCGAAAGAAGCCCGCCTGTTACGGACGGCTCGCGAAGTAAACGATTCCAAACCCCACCACGTGGTGGCCCAAGTTGTCCAAGCCACTCACGGAATTACTCAGCCTGTGGTCGCCTGTCTTGGTCTTGCTTTTAAAGCCAACATTGATGACCTTCGTGAATCACCTTCGGTTGAGATTACTGCAGAGCTTGCTCAAAGGGGATTAAAAGTTTTAGCGGTCGAACCACATGTTGAAAAACTTCCAGCCTCACTTGAAGGAAAAGTTGAATTAACCGACTTAGCTTCGGCACTTAAGCATGCACACGTGATTGTATTACTCGTGGATCACCAAGCGTTTGGCTCACTTACTTTAGCACAGTTAGTAGGCAAAAAACTTATAGATACGCGCGGAATGATAAAAAGTTAGTTTTATTAATGTACTTTTCTTTAATCAAAAATCTGGGGCTGCGTTGGTTGGCTCAACGTGTCTGGTTTAAAGTCGAAAATAAACTCGGCTTACTAGAAAAAAGAACGCCCAAGCAATCTTGGGCAAGTCTGCTGCCTGTTTCTATTTCTCGTTCGGCGAAATTATGGAGAAGCAAAACTCCAGCTTTGCCTATCGCCCTTATTTCACGCGAGGAACTTGCCCCATGGTGCGAAAGCTACGCCGTCGCGAATGGACACTCTCCGGTAGCCGAAGCACGAGGTTTGGCCCAAGGAAAGACTCGGATATTTAATCACCGATTTTTTGATCTTGGCTTCCCGTTAAACTGGAATCGAAACGTTTTAAGTGGTCGTTGTTTGGATTCCACTGCTCACTGGTCGAAAATCACGGACGCGGGGAGCGATGATATTAAGGGAGTTTGGGAGGCGTCACGCTTTAGTTGGGTTTTTCCATTGGTCCGTGCTTGGATTATTGAGGGCAGCGATTCTTACCCAGAAACTTTTTGGAAGTTATTCGAAGATTGGATGGAAAAAAATCCACCTAATCAGGGTCCGCAATGGATGTGTGGTCAGGAAGCCGCTATGCGATTGATGGCGGTGGCTTACGCTCTTCAGGCCTTCCGGAGTCATCCCACCACGACTGATCAGCGAATTATTTTAACGACACAATTAGCAGAAGCTACGGCGAATAGAATTAGTGGACATCTTACTTACGCTATTTCCCAGTTTAATAATCACGGCATCAGCGAAGCGGTAGGATTGTTTACCGCGGGCGTATTATGGCCAAATTGTGCTCAGTCGAGCGAATGGAGAGCCAAAGGTATCGAAACTTTACTGCCACAAATTGAATCACTCGTTAATGCCGATGGTGGATTCAGTCAGCACTCCACAAACTATCACCGCCTCTTTTTACATTTAATGATTTGGACGGAAGTGGTTTTACGATCCGAAGAACAAACCTTTCCTCAAGCTACCCTTAAAAAAATCCGTGCGTCGACGAAGTTTTTGAGCGATTTATTAGATGATGAAGGTCACGTTCCACGGTATGGCGCAGACGATGGGGCTTATTTATTTCCATTGAGTGGAGGTTCCCACGATGATTTTCGTCCAGTCGTGAATACTGCCAAAGCTCTCTTTTTAGGTTCACGCTTACCCGCTGGGCCTTGGGATGAGGAAGCCTTGTTGCTCTGTGGTCCGATTTCCACAACGACGCACGATTTTTCAGTAGCCGACTTTGTCGATAAACCCATTTCAGGGGTGTCGGTGTTTCGAAATCAACTAGGATCACTTTTTTTCCGAAATCCAACCGACTTTAAGTATCGCCCGAGCCACGCCGATCAACTCCACGTCTCGCTCAAGTGGGGTAATGAATGGGTCGCCGATGATGTGGGTACATTTTCATATAATTCAAAACTACCGGGGGCTGATGGTTCTAATGCTAATCAGCACAATGTGATTACGATCAATAATCAAAACCCCATGCGTCGGTTCAGTCGGTTTCTTTGGCTGCCTTGGACAAAGTGCGGTCGAGTTTTAAAATTAAATCAGATTCGTGCAGGACATAATGGTTTTCCAAATTATTCATGCGAACGAATAATCCAAAAATTTCCGCACGGTTTCATCATTATCGATAAAATCAAAGGTAAGACGAATGCTGAAATCTGTTTGCGTTGGAATGGGCGTTCGAAATTAGCCCTCGAGCAGTTATCCATTATATGCTCGGCCGAATCTAAAGAAGAATGGCGCACCGCTAACGAAAAAACGGGCGAAGGTTGGTACTCTTCTAGTTATGGGGTCCGCGAACTTTCCTGGGTTCGCACAATCACCACCCGTGCCCCTTCGGTTATTTTTGTGACCGCAATCGGCTGTTCCATAAAACTAGAAAAAAATGAACTTTGGGTTGATGGTAAAAAACACAATTTATTTATCAGTGTATAAACTTTATTTTTAAAATCTATTATGAAAAAAATTGCTCTAATTTTAGGTACCAGACCTGAGTGTATTAAAATGGCACCAGTTTATTTTGCTTTAAAACAGTCTACGAAACTCCTCCCAGTGGTGATATCAACGGGTCAGCATAGACAAATGTTAGATCAGACACTAAGAGTTTTTGGTATAAAGCCTGAGTTTGATTTAAATTTGATGCAACCCGGACAAACCCTACCCGAACTGACCAGCCGAGTGATTACTGCAACCTCTGCCTGGTTTGCCGAACACAAGCCAGCGGCAGTCTTGGTTCAGGGTGATACCACCACGGTTTTATCTTCAGCGATTTCAGCTTTTTATAATCGTATACCCATTGGCCATGTTGAGGCAGGTTTACGGACGGGTAATATGGACTCACCTTTTCCCGAGGAAATGAATCGCCGACTCACTACGCCATTAGCGCGCTGGAATTTCTGTCCTACAGAAACATCCAAGGCTAATTTAATTAAAGAGGGTATCGACGCTAATACATGTTATGTTACGGGCAACTCGGTTGTAGATGCCTTGTTTTATGTTAGAAAAAACCAAAGTATAAACGGAGTCTCCGCAAAAATTGTCGCGGAGAGGGTGGGTATCCCTGGGGCGTTTGCTCAGGAATTTTTATCCGAGACAGCAAAAAAACCATGGATACTGGTGACTGGTCATCGTCGTGAATCTTTCGGCGGCGGTTTTGAGCGTATTTGTGAGGCGATTAATCGTATTACACAGTTACACCCAGAGGTGGGAGTATTGTATCCCGTTCATTTAAATCCTCAGGTACAAGCTCCGGTGAACCGAATTTTAGGATCCAACCCGCGCGTCGCACTGGTCGCTCCAGCGGCTTACGAGGAATTTGTTTGGTTGATGAATCGATGTACATTTTTATTAAGTGACTCAGGTGGAGTCCAAGAAGAAGCTCCCTCTCTAGGTAAGCCTGTATTAGTGATGCGGGATACGACAGAGCGTCCCGAGGGTGTGGATGCGGGTACCTGTCGTTTGGTGGGTACAAATCCCGAAACTATTCTTCGGGAAGCCGATTTGCTTTTAAATAATCCTGGTGAATATCAACGCCGTTCGAGTTTAAAAAATCCTTATGGGGATGGGCAAACATCCGAAAAAATCAGACAAATTCTTGAAGACAGTTTGAGTTAGTAAAAATGAAGATACTTTATTTTCACCAACATTTCACGACTCCGAAAGGGTCCGGTGGCACGCGTTCTTATGAGTTTGCTCAGGCTCTCATTAAACGCGGGCATCAAGTAACCATGGTATGTGGTCAAATGGATCGGGATGCACTGAATCTACCCTATGACCGCAACTCTGGCTGGTCTCGGGGGACGGTTGATGGAATTGATGTGATTGCTTTGCCTTTAAAATATTCAAACCACGATGGTGTCAGCCGAAGACTAATCACATTTTTTAAATATGCGCTTAAAAGTATTAAAATCGCCCTCGATTTTGAATACGACCTAGTATTTGCCACATCAACTCCCTTGACTGCAGCGTTGCCGGGTATTTTTGCAAGTTGCTTAAAGCAGAAAAAATTTATTTTTGAGGTTAGGGATTTGTGGCCAGAACTCCCCCGTGCCATGGGGATGAAAAATCCCGTCCTCTTGGGCGGAATGTGGATAATCGAGGGATGGGCCTACCGTTCATCGGTGGCCTGTGTTGGGCTATCCCCAGGAATTATCGAAGGAATTAAGAAACGTTCTCCGAAAAACCATCCCGTTGTGCTGATTCCCAATGGTTGCGATCTAGGGATTTTTAAGCCGCAACCTAAAACCATAATAAAAATTAGCGGTATCTCTCCGGGGGACTTCGTGGCTGGTTTCACTGGAGCTCATGGTAAGGCTAATGGACTCGATGCTATTATTGAAGCAAGTCGCGAAATTAAAAAGCGGAAGATTATCCATATAAAATTTCTTTTGATTGGTGATGGTGCGGAGAAAGCACGCCTCCAGAAAATTGCGGCACAAGAACAACTAGACAGTATTATTTTTCATCCTCCCATTTCCAAAGTAGCCCTTGCCCAAATCACCGCCCAACTAGATTGTGGTCTCATGTTCCTAGATAATATACCTGCATTTTACTACGGAACCTCTCCTAATAAATTCTTTGATTACATATCAGCGGGTATCCCCGTGATTAATAATTACCCCGGCTGGCTCGCAGAAATTATAGAGAAAAATCAGTGTGGTGTCGCGATTGCACCAGGAAACCCTGTGGCCTTGGTGGAAAAACTTCTTGATTTAGCCAGTCAGCCCGAGCGATGCAAAAAAATGGGACAAGCTGGTAGAATTCTCGCAGAAAATTCATTTTCTCGGGAGATACTCACCACGCAGTTTTGTGAATTTATCGACAATAACTTATGACCAGACCTGAATCCATTGCACTCATTCTAAAACGCATTCAAATATTGGGTGCTGAATTGGCGAAGCCCGAATTATGTAAGGCGACGGAAGCGACAAAACTCTTTGGCGAAAGTTCAAGTTTAGATAGTATGGGATTGGTCACACTCATCTCCGATCTGGAAGAAGATATCCGTCAGCAGTACAATATCTCCGTTACCTTAGTTGATGAAAAAGCCATGAGTCGACTCACATCCCCCTTCCGATCCGTTCATCATTTGGCAGATTATATAATGTTAGTCATCAACGACAGAAAATCATAATATGCCTACCGCTGTCATCACAGGAGCGTCGCGGGGTTTAGGTCGCGCCCTAACCGAAAGATTATTATCTTTAGGATGGTATGTGTATGGCTTCTCTAGGAGTTCACCCCGAATAAATCACCCCAATTTTCAAGAATACTTGGTGGATATTACCGATGAACCAGCAGTCCAGCACGTAGTTAATTCAATCAAGGAAGCCGGAAAACCCATTGAGGTTTTGGTAAATAATGCAGGAGCTGCTTCGATGAATGCGTTTTTACTTACACCGCTTAAAACTGCAGAGTCAATCATGAGACTTAATTATCTCAGTAGTTTTAATACGACTCAATTATTTGGAAAAATAATGGCAAGACAGCGCTATGGTTTGATTATTAATATAACAACAGTGGCGGTACCATTAAATCTTGAAGGTGAAGCCGCCTACGTGGCCAGTAAAGCTGCGGTTGAAGCATTAACAAGGGTGACAGCCAGAGAGATTAGCGCTCAAGGCGTCAAGGTAATCGCTTTGGGCTTTGGACCCATGGATACAGATCTGACACGGGCAATCAGTCGCGATAAGATCCAAAAGATTAACGACCAAATTGGTCGTCCTAGTGGTACTACACTCGATGAAGCAATAGACTTTATTTTAGAGAAAATAAATAATTCGGAAATAATTTCAGGTTCCGTGGAGTATCTCGGCGATATTAGATGAATTCTTGGATTAAAATCCGCTGGAAAAGTTTTTCTAATCAACCTGCCTTAGCAGGTCGGGGAGGTGATATCGCTTATTCTGATTTAGTAACTCTTTGGGATGAGGCAGTAGCTGACTTAGAAAAATTAGATTTAAACGTCGCCACTGTCTTTGGTTTAATCGGCAACTATAGTGCTGCCACCGTCGTTTGGATGATGGTCTTAGAGGATGCCGGGCACCTCATTGTTCCATTATTAGAGGGGGACGAAGAAAGTTCCCGAAAATTGTCATTGGCGGGTGCGACCTATTTAATTTTTGCGAATAGCCGAACGTGGAATATTAAAAACCAAAGTATCGTCGTACACCATCACTCTTTTGTCTTGGAATTAATAGCTAAAAAGCAAAGTGGCGTTGTTTTGTTTTCCAGCGGGACATCGGGGCCAGCTAAACTAATAGTTCAGAATTTTTCTGATTTATTAAATGTACATAAGGCTAAAAGACCCCACCGCTTATCTATTTTAGTTGTTTTGGCCTTTGATCATATTGGTGGAATTAACACCCTTCTTGAAACCTTAAGCTCAGGCGGTTTAATGGTTATCCCTGAAGACAAATCTCCCGCAAAAATCATTGAAGCCATTGAGCGCTATAAAGTCACAATTTTGCCAGCCTCCCCATCATTTTTAAATCTCTTAGCTTTATCAGGTTTAGTTACTTCTGAAAAAATTAAATCGTTACATTTAATAACCTATGGTACGGAACCCATGCCCGAGACGCTCCTCGAAAGAATACGTCTAACCTTTCCGGGTAAACGCTTAAAGCAGACGTTTGGGACAACGGAAACAGGAATTTTACGTACCGAAAGTGTTGGATCTGGCTCCAATTTTTTCAGATTTAGCGATCCCGAACTACAATGGAAAATTATTAATGATGAGCTTTGGCTCAAATCCACCACCCAAATTAAAGGCTATCTAAATACACAAAACCAGAATTTCACTGAAGATGGATGGTTCAGAACCGGCGATAGAGTAGAAGTAGATTCCACGGGAAATATTCGTATTTTAGGTAGGATGGGTGATGCCATTAATGTGGGCGGCAATAAATTAATGCCCATCGAGGTTGAATCTGTTATATTGGATGTTGCTGGAGTAATAGACTGTCGCGCTTTTGGAGTGCCGAATGCATTATTGGGTCAGGTAGTAGCTGCGGAAGTTGTTGGTAGCTCCGATCAAAATCACGAATCTTTACGAACATCCATCCGCCAATTTTGTAGAACGCGTTTGCCAGCCTACAAGGTGCCCGTATCAATAAATTTTGTTACGAGTATTATGGGAGATAGACTTAAAAAATCTCGAACTAATTAATTATCTAAAATGAAAGACCTTTTACCGTATTTTTTTATAGATGTAACCTGCGTTTTATTCTGCATCGGCCTCATTTGGAGGACTTTCACTTTTTGGCATCCGTTCTCGATGTATATTTTTTTCCATGTCTACAGTTTTACCTTTCGGGCTTATCAATTATGGAATGGGGCATCGCCGATGTATGAAGAAAATCCCGCCGCCGATGTTATTAAAAGTGATGAAATCATAAAAGGCTTATTAATTGCAGATCTAGCGATAATTGCCTTTGCCCTGGGTAGTTATATAGCCCAAAAAATTTACTTTACGAATATATCTCGACCTATCGGTAAGACGAATATCAATAAAACAATTATACTTTTAGTCTGTTTAGTTTGTCTCCCACCTGGGATATTTGTGTTACTCCAAGCTAAAACAGGTATGACCACCGCTTTTTTTTCTCAGTCGAATTACTATCAAGTACTAGCCCTGTGGCCGATTTCTTGCCTTTATATTTTGGTGTTTACCTATGGCTGGCGCTGGTGGACCAATATAAGTGTGTTTCTATATCTATCGCTGGTGGCATTGCAGGGTTACCACCGCACCATGTTGATTTTACCTATTATTTTCTTTACTGTGGTTTACCTCCTAAAAAATCGTCGGCGATGGCTAGGACTAGGAACGATACTGCCGCTACTCTTTGTATTTATTATTTTTGGAAGACTAAAATATATCGGACGAGCATTTCAGAATCAGGACTATAGTGAAATGTGGCTCCAGTTTTCAGAGTCCTTTAAACCATCGGTCGCTAGTGATGAACAAAGTTCTGAACAATTCTTGGATCAGTATTGCGGATTTATATCAATGACAGATACGGCGCAGAAAGTGGGGTACGGGAGTAATTACGCGGCCATTTTACTTTTACCAATACCAAGAGATATTTGGCCTGATAAGCCGGGGCAGGCGGACCATATCGCAGAAGTTTCAACCCCCACCCGTCAATACGACAGAGAGGGTAGAATCATAACTTATATTGGGGAGGCCTACTATAATTTCCGATATCTTGGGGTCTTTTTCATAGCCGCTTTTTTCGGCTACTTTCTTACAAGTTGGTGCTTACGTTCTGTCATTGGGCCTTTTAAACGTATAGAAGTTGTTGCTTATATCCTGTTCTTTACGACGCTTATCCAATTTTATCGTGATGGCGCTTCCTCAATCGTCATTTTCGGGATAGCCCACCAGATTCCATTTATCGCGGTATTTTTCTTACATAAAGCAATGGGTTCTACTCTAAAATCCACCGATGAACCGCCCGTTAAGGCTCTTAGGGAATTCGGCCTTAAATGAAAACTGCTCTAAAAAACTTTAAGATACGCGCAATCGCTCTATCCACAGGCTCCGTAACAAGATCCTACATTGAAGATGGATTGGCCCAAGGCATTCCTCAGATTAAGTTAGAACGAATATCTCAAACCATCGGCCTAAATATCAGGAAAACGGCGCTGAATAATATCACGGCCTTAGATTTATGTGAAGATGCTGGCCGCCGCCTCCTTAGGCAGCTTGATTTAGATGTAAGTTCAGTCGACGCAATTATTTTTGTGACCCAGACGCCTGACTATTCGCAGCCCAATAACGCGTCGCTCTTGCATGGTCGTTTGGGGCTAAGTCAAGATTCGATGGCCTATGAGATATCCATAGGCTGTTCGGGTTGGGTATATGGATTGCATCAAGCTGCACTACTCTGTGCACATGGTGGTTTAGGCAGAGTTTTACTTTGTGCGGGTGATACGCTTAGTCGAACAACCCATAAATTAGATCAATCGATTAACCCCCTTTTTGGTGATGCTGGTTCGGCTACTTTAATTGAGCGAAGCGGGGCAGAAGATATGATGTATTTTATGTTTGGTACTGACGGCAGTATGAGCTCAGCAATTAAAGTTCCGGCAGGTGGCTCGCGCGAACCCCTTACGAGTAAATCTAAAGAAGAACTTAAGGACAAATTCGGCAACGTCACGACCCAGGAAAATTTACAGATGAATGGAGCAGATGTGTTTAATTTTACTTTAAGAGATGTGCCACAGGCTATTCAAGCTGTGATGTCGTATGCAAATTACAAAGTAAGTGAGGTTGACGCATTAGTTCTCCACCAAGCCAATAAGTACATCGTTCATTTAATTGGTCAGAAAACAGGTTTTAATCCCCACCAAGTTCCTAACGCTGTATTTGCAAAATTTGGCAATCAAAGCTCAGCCTCAATTCCCTGTGTGCTTATCGATTCCATGGGTGAGGCGTTGGCACAAAAAGCAGTCAAAGTGGTGGGTTGTGGTTTCGGCGTTGGACTTTCTTGGGCAGCTTTTGCCGGTGAGATTGGTCCGATTACACTTTGCCCCATTCAACCCTACCCACAAACCCCATGAACCAAGTCGCCCTTTTAATTGCCCTGCAAAGTGATGTTGATTGTTTTTCGGGCGCGACCCTCGAGACTCCATTGGAAAGCCTTCCTCGCTGGGACTCTTTATCTATATTACTGGTGATTTCGCATATTGAGGCTAACTATAAAATTATATTATCCGGCCAACAAATCCGCCAATGTCGAACCGTCGGGGATCTCCTAAATTTAATTCCAACCTTATGAAGAATTTATATATTATTGGAGCGGGTGGTTTTGGCCGTGAAGTGTACACTTGGTTACAAAGTCATCCTCATTACCAAAAGGAATGGCAAATCGCGGGCTTTTTAGATGACAATCTCACCGCACTCCAAAATTTCGGGGATTTTGCACCCGTGTCGGCCATTCAAGGACATACGGTTAGCACAAAAAATGTTTACGTCTGCGGGCTGGGTTTTCCTGTAATGAAAACAAAAATTTTAAAAAGTTTTTTATCAGCGGGTGCTGAGTTTATTAATTTTATTCATGCAACCGCTACAGTCGGCAGCCGAATTAAAATGGGCCACGGAGTTTTTATTTGTCCAGGGGTTAGTATTTCTACCGATATAAGTATTGGAGACTTTGTTATGATTGGCCCTAATTCAACTATTGGACATGATGCCGTCATAGGAGATTGGACAACTTTGTGCGCACAATGCGATGTCACGGGTAAGGTAACTATTGGAAATGAGGTTTTACTTGGAAGCCGAGTCTCCATTATTCCCAGTATCAAAGTGGGTTCGCGTTCTATCCTGGGTGCAGGTGCGGTAGTGATTTCAAATGTACCCGAAGGCGTTACGATGATTGGAAACCCAGCCCGTATTTTATAAACTACTTATGAAGAAATTTATCTTATATTTTGGCGGCTTTTTATTATTAAGTATTTTTAGTTTAGTCATTTATACGGAATTTTTAACCCCCCGCTCTCGTCGTTTCACGGGAAGTTTGGAAAAAGTTTTACCACCCGATGGTTTTGATGGCTGGAAACGCGAAGCCATTCCGCTGGGCGATTCGAATGCGGCCAAAGCTAATGTGCAGGGTATTTTAAATTATAGTCAGTCGGTGCAGTATTTATACACCAAGAATAAATCGCAGTTTCTGATCTATGTGGCCTATTGGGAGCCCTCGACCGTATCGGTGGCTGATGTAGGTACGCACAATCCCGACTCCTGTTGGGTAAATAATGGCTGCACGCGCACGGACCGCGATTATGCCATCGCTGGCACTGTGGGCACTCGTGCCCTGCAACCTTATGAATACGGCCAGTACATTACCCCGCAGGGTGCACGACAAAATGTATTATTTTGGCACTTGGTGAATGGGCAGCCTACTCGTTATGCGGATCAAGAACAAGGTTGGCGGGCAGGTTTAAAGGGTCGCATCGAAAGACTTCCCTTGCTCATCAAAGACTTCAAAGAATTTGGCCTTAATCAAAAGAACGAACAAATGTTTATCCGAGTCTCCACTTTTCAGCCCATAAAGAATTTACTCGCTGATCCCGCGAACGAGAAAATTTTTAACACTTTAGAAGAAATTGGAATTTTTCAAAACCAAGCCTGGAAATAATCTATGTCACGAATTTATTTATCTGCACCTGATATCGGTAAAGCTGAACAAGCCTATGTGAATGAGGCTTTCGCCACTAATTGGGTTGCTCCAGTGGGTCCTCATCTCGACGCGTTTGAAAAAGAATTTTCTCAAGTCGTTGGAACAAAGTATGCCGTCGCCTTATCCTCGGGCACTGCCGCCTTACATTTAGCACTGCGTCTAGCGGGGGTAACGACTGGCGACGAGGTCCTTTGCTCATCTTTAACTTTTATCGCTTCCGCTGCCCCGATTACCTACCTAGGAGCCCATCCTGTATTTATCGATTCCGATGAACAGAGTTGGAATATGGATCCTTCTCTGGCGATTGAGGTTATCGAGAAAAAGGTTCGCGCTGGTAAAACTCCCAAGGCTTTAGTTTTGGTCCATTTATACGGTCAATCCGCCGACACTCAGCCCATTAAGGAATGCTGTGATAAGTATGGCATTAAACTCATTGAAGACGCCGCGGAGGCCCTTGGAGCTACTTATAATAGTGGTGTACCAGGTTCGATGGGCTGGGCAGGTATTCATTCGTTTAATGGAAATAAGATCATTACGACTTCCGGTGGAGGAATGTTGGTGACCAATGACGAAAAACTCGCGACGACAGCGCGATTTTTATCCACCCAAGCCCGCGATCCAGCGCCGCATTATCAACACACGACGATTGGTTATAACTATCGTATGAGTAATATTTGTGCCGGTATCGGCCGTGGTCAATTAATCGAGTTAGGTAAGAAGGTGGCCCGCCGGAGAGCCCATTTTGAAGCCTACCAAAAAGCTTTCGAAGGTTTACCAGGTTTTACAATGCAACCCGAAGCGCCTTGGGGTAAATCTACTCACTGGTTAAGTTGTTTAACTATTAACCCGCTGAAATCAAAACTATCGGCAGAAGATATCCGAGTTGCTCTTGAAAAATTAAATATTGAATCCCGGCCTGTTTGGAAACCCTTGCATTTGCAGCCCGTTTTTAGTTCAGCGGAGTATCATGGCAGGGGAGTTAGTGACAAAATATTTCTAGAAGGATTGTGCATTCCCTCGGGCTCAGGCTTAACCGATAATGATCGGCAAAAAGTAATTAATACCATTAAGAATTTATTTTAAGGGATAAACCCAGTGAATTTTAGTAATTAAAATGTCGTCTCCTGCCGTTATTGTTTTTGCTGGTCCACGCGATCGGTATGAATCCGCATTAGCGTTACAAGAAAACCAAGCATTAGAAGCTTTGGTTACCGAGGCTTACTTTTCAAAATTCTGGGCCCAGACAAATCTTTTAGGTAATTACTTTCATCGATTTGCCTCTCATCGTCATCACCGTGATATCCCATCACCTAAAGTAACCACATCATTAATCTCCCTTTATCATGTGATGGCCGCCCGTTTTAAACCACGTAAAAACTGTCCCCATCTACACGCCAGTGATCGAAATCTCAGTATACTCGCAGCAAAATTAGCCATAGAGCGCCAAGTGCCACTCGTCGCTTATAGTTATTATGCCAGCGCTGGCTTCAAATTGATGGAAAATACCGGATTAAAAAAGATACTATTTCAGGTACATCCCCACGGAAAATTTCTACGTGAACTTTTTACCGCTGAAATAGAAAAGTGCCCCGAAGCCCGTAGTTCGATCATGGAAGAGACCGAAATGTCTCCCTTGTATGATGATAATAACGACTCATTCACCCAGGCCGATGGAATCATCTGTGCAAGTTCCTTCACGAAATTAAGCTTAAATAAAGTCGGCTCTTCGGCGCCCACCGCTGTAGTTAATTACGGTGTCGATATCGAATTATTTTCACCGCGAACTTCTTTTCCTCTCGCCAAGATATTTACGGTTGGATTCATCGGAGCACTTTCCCAACGTAAAGGAGCACGTTACTTGCTCGGGGCTTTGGCTAAATTTTCTAAGGGCTCAATCAAACTGATTATTTATACGCGCGCAGCCATTAACAAAGAACTCATCAAGGGTTTTGAGTCCGTGGAGGTAGAGGTGCGCCAAGGTCTAAACGACAAACAATTGGCTGAAGATATTAAACAATGTGATATTATGGCACTACCCTCAATTGCGGAAGGGTTCGGATTAGTTATTCTTGAATCTATGGCCTGTGGAGTGCCCGTTCTTTGTACGACAAGTACGGGGGGGTTGGATATAATATCTCATCGTCAAGACGGCTTTGTGGTTCAGCCGGGAAGTGTAGACTCTATTTATGAAATATTAGATTGGGGTCACAGAAATAGGCATGAGCTATTTCAAGTTGGCCAAGCCGCACGTAAAAAAGCAGAAAATTTTACTTGGGCTAGTTACCGTCGCCATTTTTTTGCGTCATACTGTGAGTTAATAAACAAAAAATAAATTTCTGCTCAGCTTAATATGACTTTCAAGCGTATCTTAAATTCTAGTATTCTTATGGGCGGCGCTCAGGCTGTAACTCTAGTTTTTGCTTTTATTCGTTCAAAACTGATTGCGGTTTTACTGGGTCCGGCGGGTATTGGTATTAATGGTCTATTAACAGGTTATAGCGGGAATATATTTGCATTAGCGGGTTGGGGCTTAGGTACTTCAGGTATTCGATCAATCGCAGCAGCTAGTGAAGAATATAAAGCGGCTAAGTTCGCCGCCGCCAAAAAATTTGGAATTCAATTAAGCTGGATTGGATTAATTTTATCCATTGTTTTATTTATCCCCGTTGCCCAATTAACCTTCGGAAACCTTGATTATTCTTTAGAAATTTTTATTACCGGACTGGGCGTTCCTTGTCTCATTCTCACCACTATATTCACCGCCGTCTTGCAGGCAAATGGACAAACTAAAACTTTAGCCAGAATTCAGATAATCACTGCTTTTATAAGTTTAGTACTAGGATTGCCGCTCATTTATTTTTTTAAAACAATCGGCATCGCCTCAGCTTTATTTATCACAGCGGTTATACCCTTACTGGCCTCGTGGAAATTTTCTAAAGTCTATCAACCCGAGCCGGTGCCAGTTGATCCAGCAGATTTAGCGCAATTACGGAAACTGGGTATGGCAATTATGGTCACTGGGCTTACCTACCAACTGTCAGCTTATGCCATTCGCTGTTTATTGGTAGATGGCATGGGTATTGCAGCAGCGGGATTCTATCAGGCGGCTTGGGCTATTTCCGGAGCGCTCCCCGGCTTTATCTTTTCTGCGATGGGCACCGATTTTTTTCCGCGTGTGGCAGCAGCGGAAGATGAGAATAAGGCACGTGAGCTTTCCGAACACCAGATTTTAGCGGCTCTCATTTTAGCTCTGCCTTTGCTTGCGGGAATGTTGACCATGGGTAAAGACACCATTCATCTCCTTTACTCCAGCCAATTTGATGAATCTATTCCTATGTTAAGTTGGTTAACATGGGCAATTTTTCTAAGATTGGTTAGTTGGCCGCTTAGTTATTGGCTGCTAGCACGAGGCTCATCTCAAACCATTATCATATTAGATTGTGCTCACAACATCTTACTCGTCGTAATGACTTTTTTTCTAATACCTTTCTTTGGTTTAATTGGCACCGCTATTGCGACGATTGCTGGCCAAATTATTTATTTAATCATTATGTCGATCATTGTTAAAAAACGGTCAGGAAAGCACTTAGGTTCCAAAACGGTTGGGGCAATTTCAATCGCCGCCTCACTGCTATTTATTGCCCATGCGGGTACTCGTTATTTTACTGGTAGATATTTTGGACTGATTTCCACTCTTATTATTTCAGCCATATCGACTGGACTCTATTTTTATATTAGCCATTACACAACTACTCCAAATACTAAATAAACCATATGAAAGCTGTCATACTTGCGGGTGGGTTAGGAACGCGTTTGAGTGAAGAAACTCATCTTCGGCCCAAGCCGATGATTGATATAGGTGGCAAGCCTATGCTCTGGCACCTTATGAAGATTTATTCAGCTCAAGGGATCAACGAATTTATTGTCTGTGCCGGGTACAAGGCTTTTATCATAAAAGAATATTTCGCAAATTACTTTTTACATAACTCTGATGCCACCTTTGATTTATTGAATAATAAAATTACTATTCACCATAGTAATGCGGAGCCCTGGCAAGTAACCGTGGTTGATACGGGTGAACAAACGATGACTGGTGGTCGCCTTCGTCGTGTTAAAAAATTCTTAGACAACGAAACTTTTTGTTTTACCTATGGCGACGGATTGAGTGACATTCGCATTCAGGACACTATCAATTTTCACAGGAAACACGGCGGTAAGGCTACGATTACAGCCGTCCAGCCACCGGGCAGATTTGGCATATTAGAGATTAATACTCATGATATGGTTAATAGCTTTTTAGAAAAGCCCCAAGGTCAAGGTACGTGGATCAACGGCGGATTTTTTGTGCTAGAGCCTTCCGTCATCGATTTAATTGCTGATGATACCGTGGTCTGGGAAAAGCAGCCTTTAGAAGACTTGGCTGCACAAAAACAACTACATGCCTATAAACATGAAGGGTTTTGGCAGTGTATGGATACAGTGCGCGATAAATTACTCCTCGAAAGTCTTTGGGAGTCAGGTTCTGCACCTTGGAAATCTTGGAAATAATTTATGTTTAATAATATCTACCGAGGTAAAAAAGTTTGGCTTTCTGGCCACACTGGCTTCAAGGGGGCATGGTTGGCTGAGTGGTTAATTTCACTCGGTGCCGAAGTTCGTGGTTATGCTTTAGCCCCCGATAGTACACAGTTACTTTTCGCCGAACTTCAATTAGACAAGCGAATCGATTCTCAATTTTTAGATATTAATAGTGCGGAAGATGTTAAGAAATCCATATTAGAATTTAATCCAGACTTTGTCTTTCATTTAGCTGCGCAGCCCTTGGTCAGACTGTCCTATGAGATTCCGCGACAGACGATTGCCACCAATGTCCTGGGGACAGTCAATGTTTTGGATGCTTTAAGGTTTCTCAAAAAAACTTGTGCGGCCGTAATCGTAACCTCTGATAAATGTTACGAAAATTTAGAAACTGGTCACCCACACGATGAAGGTGACCGGATGGGTGGCAGCGATCCCTACAGTGCGAGTAAAGGTATGGCTGAATTGGTTGTGACTACTTACCGACGATCTTTTTTTGGTGAAAAAAGTCTTATAAAAATCGCCTCGGCTCGTGCGGGTAATGTCATCGGAGGCGGTGACATGGCTGCTGACCGAATTGTTCCTGATATCATTAGATCTTATGATGCTCAACAGTCCGTGGGCGTAAGAAATCCTTCATCGACACGCCCTTGGCAGCACGTACTTGAACCTCTTTCTGGTTATCTTTGGCTCGGGGCAACGTTGGCTCATCCTGAACTAGTTTCTCAACCGGTCTCTTTTGCTACAGATTTTAATTTTGGCCCCAAGCCCGAGGCCGTTCGAACCGTGAATGATTTAGTTTCACATTTTAAGTTAATTTGGCCTGACCTTAAAGTTGTGACAGGTCCCGCTGGTCCCCACGAGGCTACCAAACTTAGTCTTTCAATTGAGAAAGCGACCAATATTCTGAAATGGTCACCTGTTTGGAATTTTGAAAAAACCATCAAAAAAACAGCAAGTTGGTATAGTAGCCGTGCAAAAAATCATCCAGTCGGCCAACTATGCAAAAATGATATCCAAGAATATTTTTCAGATGCTCAACAAATGGGATGTCTATGGACACGTTGAATCAGATCCAAGGTAGACGATGTTTTATCACAGGGGGAAGAGGTTTTATCGGAAAATCTTTAACCAAAAAACTCACATCTTTGGGTGCAAAGGTCAGCGCACCAACGAAAAGTGAAATGGACATAACCCATGCACTTAAAGTTAATCAAGAAGTTCAAATTGCTCAGCCCGAAATATTATTCCATTTAGCCGCGACTAGTGTCGTTAATGTTTCTAACCCATTAAGCACCCACGACATTAACGTACTCGGTACTTCTAATTTAATTTCAGCTGTAAAAAGTCTAAAAAAGACCCCCATCGTCATTTTAATGGGTTCGGGTTTTGAATATAAAACCCAAGAATCACCTTTATTGGAAACCGATCCATTAGAATCACAAAATACCTATGGGTTATCTAAAATCACCGCCGCCCATGAGGCTCGGCGGCTAGGGCAGGGGCTTTCTGTTAATTGGATTAGGCTGTTTAATTCTTATGGGCCTGATGATGTTCCAAGTAGGTTGCTACCTTATATAGTCAATCAAGCGAGGGCAGGATTGCCGATTGAGGTTACAGATGGCGGTCAAATTCGCGATTTCACTTATGTGGATGACGTTGCCGAAGGACTCATTCGCCTAGCTTTATCCGCTGAAAATTCTACCTCGTGGGAAGAATTTAATATGGGTTCAGGCCAGCCCATTTATTTAAAAAACTATATAGAGCTAATTAAAGAAATATTAGCTGAGTTTAATATCGTTGCGGACATTCGTTATGGGGCTAAATCCTACCGACCAGGCGAAGCGATGAATATGACTCCAGATATTACGCGCCTACAAAAAAAATTGGGCTGGAGGCCATCCACTCCTATTAAGGAGGGCATTAGGAACACGGTTCAATTTATACTCTCAACCTCAAAATAAAATTATGAAAATATCACTCGCCTTACCTGTATATAATGGAGCCAATTATATACGTGAAGCACTTGAAAGTGTAATCTTACAAGGGAAGTCTTTGGATGAGATTGTGGTATCGGACAATTGCTCGACTGATGAAACTCCGCAAATCGTACAAGAGTTCGCCGCTCGAGACTCGCGAGTTCGCCTTGAGCGCTCTGAGGTTTTCTTAGAGATAGCGGATAACATGTCGCGGGCCATCCGACTTTGCCGCAATGAGTGGATCCAGTTACTTTGTCATGATGACTTATTGAGACCAGGGGCAATTGAAGCCCTCGCCCAAATATTAACGGAGATAAAAGACACAGATTGTGCACTTGTTGCGCATCAACCCGGCCATCTTTTTAGCGATAATCATACTTATCGACATATTAATAATCAGGGTACGGTGGAGACTCGCGAAAAACTCATGTCATCGTTAGTCGAATCCAATCCTGTGTATGAGTTATCAGGCCCAGATATAAAACTTCGTAGCGCACTGAGCATGGGAAAAATGCCCTATCTTCCAGCGATCACGACTGCCGCGCTTCGTCGCTCGGCCTTCGAAAAATTAGGTGGTTTTGATCGCCGCTGGGTTCATTTCGATGTCTTTTTCTGGATTTATTTGATTCGTGATTTTAGTTATGTCGAGGTGTCATCACACTGGACCCTGGCCCGTGTTCATTCTCAGCAGGTAGCTGTTTTATCACGTAAAAATCAACGTTCGTACCGCGATTTTCGCGATTTTTACCAAGAATTTTTGGCTAACTCTGGTAAACGATATCAGATGAGTCCTTTAGCGTATCTAAAAATTAAATTAAAACCCATTTCTCAGGCTAGTGCACCCCTTGTGGTGGCATTATACAAAAAAAATTATCCGTTCTTCTTAAAACACTTAATAAGTTTACCTTTTTGGATTTGGCCTACAGTCATTTTTCTAACTTTTGTTAATTATTTCAGAACTGGCAAAAGAAATAAAGAACTCTGGAAGAAGGTTTCACCATTAATTACTTTTGAGTAGTTTTATTAAGATGGATCATCCCCTCAGTATTTTAATTAATGCCTCAACTTGCACCATTGGTGGAGGCGTCCAGGTTTCAGTAGGTTTTATCCATTACTTGCATGAACATTTTGAGACGCTGGGCTGGGATGTTAATGTTGTGGCTTCAGAAAAAGTTTACAATCAATGCAAAAACTTAACCGCAAAATTGGGTTGGAATTTAGTACTCATTAACCAAAGTCCGGCAAAATTAATAAGCGGTCACTCTGCGCGTAAGAGTATTTACGAAATCATCAAAAACAAAAAGTGTAAGATTTGCTTCACGGTTTTTGGCCCCTCTTATCTTGCACTAGACATTCCTGAATTCACGGGGTTCGCGAATCCGTATGTCACTAATGCAGGTCCAGCCGCTTATAAAAATCACACTTTTTTCGAAAAACTATTCGTTAGTGCCATTCACGAAATTAAAAAACATTATCTTTCTAGAACTAAAGAGTTTTGGGTAGAAACTAAGACCGCACAGATGGGCTTAGCTAAAGCTTTAGCTATCGATGTAGCCAGAATTCACGTCGTCCCCAATACGATTAACCCTCTATTTGTGCCTTCTCCTAATCTACCCCCAGAGTCACCCCTCAGATTTTTATATCTTTCTGCCTATTATAAACACAAAAACCATTTTTTCTTAATTGATGTAGCTCGAGAGTTAAAAAATAAATATCCAGGACTTAAATTTAAATTTGTTGTTAGCCTCCCTCAGCACGAGTTTCCATTTATGGAGCTAATGAGACGCGCAAAGCAATCAGCATTAGCTGAACACTTCGAGACTTTGGGTTACTTAAATGTTCAACAATGTGCTCAGGCGTACGCTGAATCTCATGTGGTCTTCCACCCATCTTTGCTAGAAGTTTTTTCAGCAACTTATTTAGAGGCCTTTGCTGCACGGCGTCCTCTCGTTGTGACCGATCTAGATTTTGCTCACGAAATCTGTGGCCCAGGTGCAATTTACTTTAACCACACCTCAGCTGAAGATGCGGCTCGGTCACTTTATAGCGCAGCCACAGATAAAGAACTCAGGGAGAAAATGATAATATTAGGTTCGGCACAGCTGAGTTTATACCCGAAAACCAACGAAAAATGTCACAAGTTAGTGCAGTTAATAAAAGGCTTTACGTCTCGTTATGCATAAACGATATCAACCATAACTCCACCCTACAAATCTAAACACTATGTGCGGAATATTTGGAGCAATCGGCCCTCAATCAAAATCACTTGCGGAAAGAGCTGTAGGTCTATTGGCCCATCGTGGCCCAAATGGACATGGAACTTTCTCTGATTCTAAATCTGGTGTGAGTTTTACCCATACACGTTTATCGATTATTGATTTAAGTGAGGCGTCTAATCAGCCCCTAACAGGGGCCGACGGATTAATAACAATTACCTTCAACGGGGAAATTTATAATTTTAAGGAACTCCGCGAACAGTTAACGAGTCATTACGATTTTAAATCACACGGCGACACGGAAGTTTTAATCGCAGCCTATTTACGCTGGGGCTACGACATGCTGGAGAAGTTAAACGGAATATTTGCCTTTGCCATTTTTGATCGGCGGACCGACATTGTGTTTATTGCTCGAGATGGTGTCGGGGTGAAGCCACTTTATTATAGTTTTTCACCCACCCACTTTATTTTTGCCAGTGAGATTAAGGCAATGCTTCAGCTGCCAGATCTGAATCGCGACTTAGATATTCAGGGTATTTCTCACTATTTAAGTTATTTATATTCTCCAGGTGAACGTACGCCCTTTGCCCATGTTCGTAAACTTAAGCCTGGTTGTGCGATGCTGGTTTCTGGCGGTAAGTTACAAAAGTACTGGCAATTTTACGAAATACCCGTCCCAGATAATATCCGTAAAATATCTGTTGAGGATGCCAAAGTAGAGTTGCTTAGTCATCTCGATACCGCCGTCAGTCGCCAAATGCTTTCGGATGTACCAGTTGGGACTTTTTTGTCGGGTGGACTAGACTCAACGATTCTTACCGCCTTAGCACAGAAAAAGCAAGGCTCTCGCCCGCTCGATTGTTTTACCATTAAGTTTGGTGAATCGACTCAAGAGGGTTTCGGGACTGATTTACCTTATGCCGAAAGATTTGCAAAAAACATTGGAGCAAAACTCCATGTTGCAGTGCTAAACGTAAATCAAGTCATAGATATCGACAAGTTAGTCTGGAATTTAGACGAGCCACAGGCAGATCCTGCGGCGATGAACAATTATTACATTTCGCAACTTGCCCAGTCCTGTGGTGTGAGGGTTTTATTATCCGGAACTGGCGCCGATGATATATTTAGCGGCTACCGTCGGCACCAAGCACTAGCTTTTGAAGCCTATTGGACTTGGTTACCTAAGTCTGTACGAGTTAATCTAAAGAACCTAGCAGGAAACTTATCTCCTCAGAGCACTATCTTCAGAAGAATTAGACGCCTATTTGATCATGGATCCGGGGATGAAATGGAACGAACGGTTGCATATTTTCAGTGGATTTCCACTCAGGATATTAATCGTTTGTGGTCTAAGGATATTATTGCAACCCAGTCTACCCCTAACCCTGATCAACCCTTTTTAGAGTCACTGAAAGCACTGCCCACAGGGCTTACACCCTTGGCCAAAATGCTCTACTTGGAGACTAAGTATTTCTTGTGTGACCATAATTTAAATTACTCCGATAAAATGTCGATGACATCAGGAGTAGAAACCCGGGTACCGTACTTAGATAAGGACTTAATGTCGTTTGCTGCGAGCCTACCCCAGAATTACAAGTTACACGGTCTGACGACTAAGTGGATTTTACGTAAAAGTGTAGAGAAGTTGATTCCTGCAGAGATTATTAATCGTTCAAAAACTGGGTTCGGCGTACCTATTCGTTTGTGGGTAAAAGATAATATCAAAAAATTAACAGACGATTATCTAAGTAAAGCCGTTATTGAACGAAGAGGCTTATTTGACTACGCAGAAGTAAACCGACTAATCGAAAGAAACCATAGAGGTGAAGTGGATGCTAGCTACACGATTCTATCACTATGTTGTATAGAATCTTGGTGTCGGCAGTTTAAAGATAACGTCATTATATAAATTGGCTCCGCTCGTTGCATTTTCCTGGAATGGACTACCACAATATGCCGCCCGCTTATTGCGCGCCGCCATAGTTGAATTAGGTCAACCGTGCGTAGTTATTGGGTCTCGCCCCGCTGTGCCGGTTGAAGGTATTGAAGAGGCTTTAGGACAGTCGATTCGATGGGTTGATGCCCGCCAGCCGGTTAGTTGGGGTGAACTTGGATTAGCTGTTCCTGATATTTATTTTCAGTCCGGTTGGGCATACCCTGCGTTTTCTACCTTAGGTAAAGAGGTAAAAAGCCGTGGTGGAAAAGTTTATCTACTCATGGATAATAATTGGCGCGGTGATTTTAGGCAATTTCTGGGCGCGCTATGGTTCAGATTTTTTAAACGAAGACTATTTGATGGAGCGCTGGTCCCAGGCAAATCGGCACGGCGCCTGGCACGTTGGTATGGCATTCCTAACGAAAAAATTTGGGAAGGCATGTATGGCGCTGATCCTAATTTATTTTTTACTGGTGCGCCTCTTGAAGAACGCCCGCGCCGTATTATTTTCGTGGGACAGTATATCCATAGAAAACAGTGCTTACAGCTCGCTCAGGCCTTTATCAAAATTTCCGAAAAAATACCCGACTGGGAATTGGTAATGTACGGCAGTGGGGTACAACAATCACTCCTACCCACCCATCCACGCGTTAAGGTTAATAGTTTTACACAGCCAGAGCAATTAGGGGCAATTTACAGACAAGCGCGAATTTTTGCCCTACCGAGTCTGAGTGAAGCTTGGGGTTTGGTCGTCCATGAGGCAGCGCTTTCAGGTTGTCAGCTTTTACTATCGGACGCTATTGGAGCGCGGCATGATTTTGCCTTGTCCGAAAATGCGCAAATTTTTAAAGCGGGCAATTTACAAGATTTACAGGCCGCTTTACTAAAATTAACTTCTATGAATTCAGCTGATTTGAAAGCTGCCCAGCAAGTTTCAACGACCTTAGCCCAATCACACGGTCCGCTCATTTTTTCCAAAAACATAGCAGCTATTTTTCGCAACCCATGAAATATCTTATTACAGGTGCCGCCGGCTTTTTAGGTGTTAATTTAGCCTTACGTCTTTTGAGTGAAGGACATGAAGTGACTGGATTAGATAATTACCACTCCGGTACTGAAAAAAATATAAATCTTTTAAAAAAATGGGAGAATTTTAAATTCATCACACACGATGTAATTAATGCTTATGATATACCCTGTGACGTGGTTTGTAATTTAGCCTGTCCCGCCTCCCCACCGCATTATCAAAAAGACCCCATCTACACATTAAAGATTTCAGTTCTCGGCACCTTACACGCTCTAGAAAATGCCGAAAGGCACAAGGCCCTCCTGCTTCATGCTTCTACTTCAGAGATTTATGGAGATCCCCTGGTACATCCGCAGACCGAATCATATCTGGGAAATGTGAATACCACCGGCCCGCGTGCCTGTTACGATGAGGGCAAGCGTGCCGCCGAAACTCTCTGCGCGGATTTTACCCGTCTGGGTCGTGTAGATGCTAGATTGGTCCGTATTTTTAATACCTATGGCCCGTTTATGCGCGACGATGATGGTCGAGTGGTTACCAACTTTATTATTCAATCGATGAATAATACCCCGATTACTATCTATGGAAAAGGCCAACAGACCCGCTCATTCTGTTTTGTCGATGACTTGATAGAGGGCTTCATTCGTGTACTTGCCCTCCCATCTAACCAGGGTCCAATTAATTTAGGTAACCCTAACGAATTCACTATGCTGGAATTAGCAGCAGAAGTTCAGCGTCTCATTGGATCAAATCAGCCATTTAGTTATCAGCCCATGCCGATTGATGACCCTCGCCAACGTCAGCCCGACATTACTAAGGCGAAAAAATTCCTCCAGGGCTGGGAGCCCAAAATTCAATTATCGGAAGGTCTTTCTAAAACCATCGAGTATTTTAAAAATGAAAATAAATAGAATAGTTTGTATTGGAGCTGGTTATGTAGGCGGCCCAACCATGGCAGTTATTGCCGATCGATGCCCGCACGTGGACGTAACCGTCATTGATATGAACGAGTCGCGTATCGCTGCCTGGAACTCTAATTCTTTGCCAGTTTATGAACCTGGATTAGCTGAAGTTGTTCAAAGAGCGCGTGGCAGAAATTTAAAATTCCTTAACCATATTGATGGTGTGCAGGCACTTAAAGAGGCTGACGCAATTTTTATCTCCGTAAATACGCCTACCAAAACTCACGGTCCGGGGGCAGGAAAAGCTTCCGACTTATCCTATGTTGAGTCATGTGCTCGCTTTATTGCCCAACATGTCAGCGGCCAAAAAATTGTTATCGAAAAGTCGACGATGCCAGTGCGTACAGCCGAATTAATAAAAGAAATCTTAACGCATAATAATACTCAGGCTAAATTCGACATTTTATCTAATCCCGAATTTTTAGCTGAAGGTACCGCGATTCGAGATTTAGAAAAACCTGAGAGGGTATTAATCGGTGGCGAAAATAGTGAAGCCATTCAAGCCCTCGTTGATGTTTATGCCCAATGGGTAGACCCTCGCTTAATTATTACGACGGGATTATGGTCGGCAGAACTTTCGAAACTAGCCGCTAATGCATTCCTCGCCCAGCGAGTATCATCAATCAACTCGATGTCTGCCGTCTGTGAAAAAACAGGGGCTAAAATTGACGAAGTGGCCAAAGTGATTGGTACCGACTCCAGGGTGGGCCCTAAATTTCTTAAGGCTTCTGTTGGCTTCGGAGGATCGTGTTTTAAGAAAGATATCCTCTCGCTTATCTACATTTGCGAGTCCTATGGATTGCCTGAAGTAGCCCATTACTGGCAGCAGGTTATTGAGATTAACGAGTGGCAGAAGAGGCGTTTCGCCCAAAAAATTATAGAAAGCGTCCCGACCCATGGGACCGTAGCAATTTTAGGATTAGCCTTCAAAAAAGAAACTAATGACTTTCGAGAGTCTGCATCGATTGATATTGTCCAACATTTACTAAAAGCAGGATTAACGGTTATTTCTTACGATCCGAAGGTGAACTTCAGTGAATTTACCAAGACTTTACAAATATCCGAGAATTTAAAATCGGCTTCCTCTATTACTGAGGCCATAAACGGCGTCCACGCCGTAGCCATCTTAACAGAGTGGTCAGAGTTTGCTTCAATTAATTGGCAAGAACTTTCCCCTCAACTTAAAAACTGTAACCTCATTTATGATGGAAGAAATATAGTGCCGGTGGATCAACCCCTTCCGCCTAGTCTCAATTTTCAGCGTATTGGTGTTGGCGTATAATATCCTGTGCCACTGTTTATTCAAAAGCCGCTCAATGAGCGGCTTTTTTATTGGTATAGCTTCTATATAACCGGAAAATGACAAAAAATAAATCTACACTGAGGTAGCCATTTTTGCTCATAAATTTCGCAATTTTTCAATCCCACCCGCCCATAAACAGTGCGGCTAAGCCTTTGTTTGATTAAAGTGCATGGAGAAACTTATTCCCCATGATCTTTTAGTTCCCCATAAACTCCTCCATCGTGGCGGCCTTACTGGAGTTGATATTTCTACGATTTATCACCACGAAGAAAGTTTTGACGACGATTTTAAAGTCTAACCAAAAACTACTGTTATCAACATACGAAATATCGAGGGCGAATTTCTCATCCCAACTAATGGCGTTGCGGCCATTAATTTGAGCCAAACCCGTGACGCCAGGTTTCATTTCCATACGCCGCGCTTGAAAATTATTATAACGTGGTAAATAGCGCATCATCAAAGGGCGAGGGCCTACAACGCTCATGTCACCCACTAAGACATTCCACATTTCAGGAAACTCATCCAGGGTGGTGGATCTCAGAAATTTTCCAAAGGGCGTCAGGCGCACTTCATCAGGTAGTAGATTTCCTGCTTCATCTCTGGCATCTGTCATCGTCCGGAACTTTACCATGCGGAAGGGCTTAGCGTCTTTTCCGGGGCGTTCTTGGATGAAGAAAATCGGTGAGCCGAGTTTAATCCGTACTAAAACCCCAACGACTATTAACAGCGGTGAAAACCCAATGAGCCAAGCCAGCGAAAAAATAATATCGAAGACTCTTTTTAGAAAATGATACATTGGGATAATAGTGCACTAATTTCAGATTTAATAAGGATAGGGCAACACCTTTATATAACCATAGAGCAAAAATAATTTACTAAAGATTTATTTCACTAATTTCTAGGGCCTTCAAATCAAACGCATTTTCAAACTGAACCTTAAATTCTACTTCTTCAGCCCAAGCGGGAGATGAAATAATCAACGATCCTTTAGAGTCATCGACAAGCTGTGATCGAGTAAGGGTGCGTTCATGCCCAGTCGAGTCATGGCCTTGGGCGTCACGACCCTTGAAAGTCGCTAACAACATTATTTTCCCGCCTACGGGGTTATGTGTTAGGCTAAACTTTAATAATTTTTTTGCACCCGTAGTTTCAGTGTGACGCATGACGCCACTTTGATTTTTTAACAACAACAGACTTGTGGTCTCATTGATTTTTTCGGAATTTTTTCTCAGACTAGTTTCGATTGCCCAATCTTGAAGCATCGCTTGAGTGGTAATAGGCGAGTTGAGTATTTTGGCGGCTAATTTTTTAGATGCATACTCCCAGTATATAATATTTAAACAGGGTATATCTTGTTGGGTAAACTTAAGGAGCTCATTCTTTAATTCTGGTTTGAGTTTAATTATATTCATCCATTTTTCCCTTGGATTAGTTGAGGTGAACCGACTCCACAGTATTTTTTGACTCGTGGTGCCCCACTTGAAATTAAAGCGGGCTTGTTCGTCCTCTAATAATTCCTCGCCCTCAACGAGTTTTTGAAGTGCTGCTAGGGCTTCATCCGGCGTAGTTGGTTGAGCTTTGCGCAGTTTTACTACTTCACGAAAATCGACGACTAAATTCCAGGCATCCCTGAATTGACTCAGTCGCCATTGATAATTCTTCGCTCTTTCATTGGGCTTTTTAATTCTCGCTAATTCTTTCTCTGCGGTAACCAAATTTGCCCCTATTTCCTCAATGGCCTGATCGCTCAGAATTTCGCCAGCTGCTTCCTCAAAGAATCCATATAGCCACTGATTTTTTCCTTGGGCTTGGGCTGTGCGACTCCATTCATTTTCAATAATACCGAAAATAGTACGCATGGATTTATACCCTGGTCCGTAAGCACTTTTAAACCACTGATTTAAAAGTACGTCAGAATCTGCTGAGGGATTTTCCAATAATTTTGAACCTACCCACGCCTTCGGGGCATCGAACGCCCAAATGGGATACAACTCAGCATACCAGCCAGTGACACCTATTTGATTTAAGGATTTAATACTCTTTGCTTGGGCTGAGAAATTAATGCGCGGAATACAAAAACTATTTCCATGCCAATAGTCATAAGCTCCAACACTGTCGGCGCCTGACTTAACCCACGCTAAGCAGTTATCGATATCCTGCTGGGCAAATTCCCCGTTGGCATAGCCCATGCGATCCACACAGACCCACGGGAAAATATCAGCATTAACTTTTATCGTCGGTGCCTTTAAGGTGTCTAGGTAGGCTAGGGTGCCAAACGTTCGCTTAAAATCAGTGGGGTTGTTTTGGCTTAGCCAACTTCCATCAGCCACTTTATTCAGAAAACTTATCAGATAATTGGTTCTTACGGGACGGTCGCGAAACCATCCTTCACTCTCTACCTTTTTATCAAAAATCATACTATCATTTAAGCCCATAGCGACGGACGTGCTTTCGGGATTATTTTTAAACCAATCATCGACATATTGCTTGGCTATTGTCACCGCTTGGGAGTGCTTTAAATTAGGATTAGGATCGGTTCCGTAACCGGTAGGTTTTATGTAGCCTTGCTGACCTTCGGCAAATAACGATGGATTCATTTTCCATTCATTCTCAGTAAATATTTTGTAGAAACTATGAGAGAATGCTGGGCAGCTACCGTAGCCGACTGAAAAAGCCCAATCTTTAGAGACTTCGTTATTAATACCTCCAACGGCTCTCCAGTAGAAAGCGGGTTGAAATAAATCTCCGGCTGGAATCGGAATTACTTTTAGATGAGCATAATCAGCACCCTTAATTCCTGGTTGGCAGAAAATAATACCTAGAACTTGCTCACAAAATCGCCCCACAGCGATTCTCGTTGCCGCGGGATTATTGCCCAAAAGGAAGATTGCCTGATCATTAATCACCCGGATGGCTGCATCTCCTTGGCGAGCAGGTGCGCTTACGCGGCTCTTTATCGATGCTTGGGTTTTACCAATATATATTTTCCATAAACTAGCTGGTATATTTTTCGACTCTGCAACGACAGGCATTTTTTTCCCAGTCACTATTTCGGACCAATCACTCAAACTTTGCGCTGCATACCATTCATCGATTTCTGGATTATCAGAAATAATGATAACGGCGTACCACTGGTTCTCGTTGAATAATTTTTCTTCGGCCGCGCAACTAAGGAAAGTTCGTGCGAATAGAAAAAGTAGAAAAACAAAACGCACAAAATTAGAGATTAATCGGCAGGCCATTTTGTTGGGCTGACTGATAAAGAGCTAAGATTAATTCTATTGCTTTACGACCTTCGATTCCATCAACCGAAGGTTTTTTGTTTTCGCGAATGGCCCCAATAATTTCTTCTAAATTAGCTTTATGCCACTTGGTGTCGATGGCCCTGGGGTCATTCGCTCCGGCACCTTGATTAATTTTACCAATCTGACTTTGATCGCTCGGTTGAGATTCTTTGAATTCGAACGTTATCAATTTATCATCATGCAAGATGGCTGAACCGGTAGTTCCGTGGATGCGAATCTCGGCGGGGAGGCCATTATGAGACCAGCAGGTAGTGGTTCCGGCTATGGTGGCCCGGGCGCCGTTAGTGAATTCAATCCAACCCGTGGCGATATCTTCGACTTCGATATTTTTATGAGCGACGAGGCCCATAGTAGCGGAGACGCGTTTTACGGGCCCGAGTAGCCAAACAAGAAGGTCGATCGTGTGGATTCCTTGATTCATGAGGGCTCCACCGCCATCGAGTTTTTGAGTACCACGCCAAGCAGCTGAGTCGTAGTACTCTTGACTGCGCCACCAAGGAATGAGCGCACTCGCTAAAGTAATTTGTCCGAAGCGTCCGATCGTAATGGCTGACTTAAGTGCAACGGCACCGTGTCCGAATCGACGAGGTAGAATACCGCCCAGGGTGACACCTGCTTTATGACAGGCCGAAATCATTTGATCGCAGCGCGCGAGGCTGACTTCGATGGGTTTTTCAACGATGACATGTTTGCCGGCTTGGGCGCAGGCGAGGGCAGGCTCGAGGTGATTGCCACTCGCCGTACAAAGACAAATAATATCAATCGCGGGATTGTTTAAAAGCTCTTCGGGTGTGGCAGCGAAACCTATTTTATATTTTTCAGAAAATGCGCGGGCTTTTTCGGGAGTGCGATTGTAGGCCGCAATCAGTTTTACGTTAGGAATTTCACGCAAGGCCTGAGCGTGAAACTCGGCAATCACGCCTGTTCCCCAAATCCCAATGCCTAAAGTGTTAATCGCCATACCTAAAAGTATTAAATTTTCTATTCAAAGGAAGTCTGAATCTAACGCATAGAAGTCACAGACGATTAAAGGTTACTTAATGTGCTCCAATAAAAACGCCTAATTATCAAGGTTTTCGCTAATTATGGGTTGTCTATTGGCCCATTGTTGTGAGACAGTAGTTCGTAATTTCGATGCGGTTACTTATCACAGGCGGAGCGGGCTTTATTGGATCAAACCTAGTTCGGATGGCTCATGGATTTGGCCATGAGGTTCTCGTGGTAGATAAGCTCACTTACGCCGGCAACCGTGCCTCTCTCTCAGACTTGGAGGGCAAAAAGGGTTATCATTTTATCAAGGCTGATATCTGTGACGCCGAGGCTATGCGGAGTGCATTCGTAAACTTTAAGCCTGATGCGGTTATGCATCTAGCAGCGGAGTCTCATGTAGATCGATCTATTGATGGTCCCGGTGAATTCATTACGACAAATATTAACGGTACATTCCAACTACTTCAGGCTGCGCTCGGTTACTGGAGAGGTCTTACCGGTGAACAGAAAGACAAATTCAGATTTCTCCATGTTTCTACAGACGAGGTATTTGGTTCCCTTGAGCCAGATGATGAACCTTTCAGTGAAGTTACCCCTTACAATCCGCATTCTCCCTACAGTGCGAGTAAGGCATCTAGTGATCACCTCGCTCGGGCATGGATGGATACCTATGGACTCCCTGTTATAGTCACTAATTGTTCAAATAATTACGGACCTTATCAATTTCCAGAGAAGTTAATACCCGTGGTTATTCTCAAAGCTCTTCGTGGAGAATCCATTCCTATTTATGGTAAGGGTGAAAATATCCGTGATTGGTTATATGTAGATGATCATGCCCGTGGTTTGCTGGCAGCTGTTTTAAAAGGTAGCCCTGGGTGCACCTATTGTATTGGCGGTGACAACGAGCGTCGAAATATAGACTTAGTGAAAATTATCTGTTCGTTGCTGGATGAACTGCGTCCAAGGGCTGACGGTAAGCCTCATGCCTCAGCCATCACTTATGTCACAGATCGACCGGGGCATGATATGCGCTACGCTATCAATTCATCACGTGCCCGCACTGAATTAGGCTGGGCTCCACAAGAGAATTTTGAAAGCGGTTTTCGTAAAAC
>JBAXIK010000005.1:0-37911 GCA_037138415.1 Opitutia bacterium
TTATTAGAGGGCGCAATTTCAAGAAAATAACCGAAAAGAGAGATTCGGGAGAGATTTGGGGTAAACTTAAGAACATCACCATCGCTGGAGTCATGGTTTTTTGTATTTTATTGGGAGCTTGGCTGTATTCATCAACTACCCGGGTCAAGCGTGGTGACGAAAAATCAGTTTCCAAGAAAGACAAAGATCAGATAGACGAACTCAAAGAGATTTCGGAAAAAAAGGAGGCGGCCTTTGAGGAAATAAAACTAAAAAAAGACATATTATCTTCTGACGATATAAACTTACTAGCTGAAGCGGTAAAAGCCCAAGAAGATTATGTATCCAAAAAGGGCAGCCTGAGTTCGGATAATAGCCGTTTGGAAGGATTAAGAAGAAAGCTTCATATTATCAATGCCGAGATTTTACGTGCTACTTCAAGACAGGCCGAAGAAAAGGCACAGAAAAATGAAGTGAGTAACCCTCTCGAAGCGAAAAATTTAATAAAGCAAGCGCTAGAGTCCGAGCGTGAGATTCAATTCAAGTGGATTTATTCGGGCATGGCAGACGTCGGAAAAATCGCCCGCCTGGACACACGCCTCAGAAGAATGGAAGCAACCCCCCTCTGGGAGAAAACCCGACAGTGCGAAAAACAGGCTGAAAAGTATTTTAAAGAAGAGAATATTGAACTAGCTACCGATAGTATTACCGAGGCGATAAGAATAGAAACAAACTTTTTAGAAAACTATCGTGATGTCTTAAATACCGAGTTCAGACGAATCAACCAACTAGGTATTCGAAAAGAGACCTTCATCTCTTATCCATTATATAAAGAGTTGAAGGCCCTAGAAACTGAAGCCGACCAAAAAGAAAAAGCCGAGCAATGGGACGAGGCAGAAAAACTCTGGGATCAAGCCATCTTAAAGCAAAAACTTATCATAAACAAAAATCCTCTGAGTGAATACGCAAATCAGGAAAAAAGTACTGAAATAGAAAAAAGAAGAAATCTTGCACGAACCACGCTCGAAGTAAGAAAAATTAAAGAAGAACTTGCCGAAATGCAGGCAAAAATAAGAGAAAAGAAATATGACCAAGTCATCGAAACGGCAAAAAAACTTTTGGATTCTGCCCAGAAATTAGAAGATAGAAACCCGGGAGTCTTGCCTAGTGAATCACCCCTGATTCAAGAATTAAAGTTTATCACCAGTCGCCAAGGCACGATAAAAATAATTAATAATGCGATTGAAGGTTTCTTTATAAACCACCCAGTTAAGAAAGAAATAAAACTTATGCGTCACGAGGTCCCCCAGTCGTTTTATGAAGCAGTTATGGGAGTAAACCCTAGTGCTGTGGTGCGCGGTAATCTACCTGTAGAATCAGTAAATTATGAAGATACCCAGAAATTTTGTAAACAGCTCGGCTGGTTGACTGGACGAAAAATGAGATTACCCACCCCCGAAGAATTTAAACAAGCGGTTGGTGAAAATGGAGAGAAAAATAAACCCGACCAGGCCTGGACATTTGATAATACTGACGGCCTCACCACACGTAATGTCGCGACAACAAAAAAGAACCTGTACGGGTTTTATGATCTTATCGGAAACGTCGAAGAGTGGACCGCTTCACCCAAGGAGAACGACGAAGCCCTTATCTTAGGAGGCAGTGTGAACACAGTTGCCCCTAAAGAATTTCCCCAGCGCAAGGCACTGAAACGCGAAAGAAGTCGCACCCTAGGCTTCCGGGTTATCCAAGAATAAACACTTATGAAAACCATCTCCAAATTTTATAATAAAATAAATTACCCCAAAAGAATCGCGCTTTATTTTTTAGTTTACGCCCCGATTATAGCCCTCGTGTTTTGGTTAAGCTACGAAATAAGATTTTTGGGCGACCCAAAAATTTTAAGTGAAAGCGTGGCGACCAATAAGGATACCATCCGAAACTTTTATCTAAATCACCAGCGACTATATGCGCTGATGTGGATTATTCCCCTTAAGTTCATTATCTTAAGTCTCGGTGCCCATTACCGCAGTGTGCTCAGGTATTTTCGACTCCAAGATGCCATGAGGGTAATTTATTCCTTAACTATTGCTACGGTCGTTATTTACTTAATTCCAATACTATTAAATATTATAAATAAAAATAGTGATTCGTTGCCGTCTGTTTATGCCATTCCTCACAGCATCATCCTAGTTGATTACAATCTTTCGATTTTAATGTTTCTAGGGGTGAGGGTGTTAATTAGAATCATTAATGAGCGACGCAAAATTGACCACAACGTCAATAAGAAGACCAAAAGAGTGGCGATTATTGGAGCGGGGGCCATTGGTGAACAAATCCTCATGGATTTATTGAAACGCCAAGAGGAGGGAATTGAGCCCGTTTGTTTCTTAGATGATAATAAACAAAAACATGGCTTAGATATTCACGGCATTCCTGTAATTGGATCGCCCGATATTTTACCTGAAATTAAAGAACGTGCGCGGATCAGTGAAATTATTTTAACCCTGCCCCCTACCGCCAGTAAAAGAATTAAAGAAATCAATGCCTTAGCCCAAAAAGCTGGAATCAATACATTAACTATTCCTTCGGTGGGTGATATAAGTTCGGGTCGTGTGACGATTACCGATTTACGTCCAGTGTCCGTAGAAGATTTACTGGGTCGTGCACCAGCTGATTTAGACACAGTAGCGATTAATGAACTTATCAACGGACAAACAGTTTTAGTGACCGGTGCTGGCGGAAGTATTGGTAGTGAAATTGCCCGCCAAGTCGCTCAACGCAACCCCAAGCAATTAATTATTTTGGACCAATGTGAGGTTTTACTCTATACGATTGAACAGGAATTAATTTCCCGCGGTTACGGAGATATTATTTTTCCTCTTGTGGCAGATGTGGCCGACCCTGTGAGAATAGAAGATATTTTTAAACGCTTTAACCCCGAGCTTGTTTTACATGCGGCTGCGCACAAGCACGTACCTATGATGGAATCACAACCCGGAGAGGCCCTTAAAAATAACACATTAGGGACAGCCTTAGTGGCCACGATGGCTTCACAATATAAGGTCCAAAAGTTTATCTTAATTTCGACCGATAAAGCAGTTAACCCAACAAACATTATGGGGGCATCAAAACGCCTGGCCGAAATTGTAGTGCAGTCTATGCAGCAAAAACCTGGAAATACGACCCGCTTTATTGCGGTAAGATTTGGTAATGTTTTAGGTTCCTCGGGATCCGTCATTCCTCTTTTCCAAAAACAAATTAAAGCGGGCGGACCTATTACCGTTACCCACCCCGAGGTAACACGCTATTTTATGACTATTCCCGAGGCTGTTGGCTTGGTGCTACAAAGCGCCTGTCAGGGTAACGGTGGAGATATTTTAGTATTAGAAATGGGTAAGCCCCAGAAGGTGATTGATGTGGCCCGCCAACTCATTGAGCTTAGCGGACTCAAGCCCGATATCGACATCGAAATTAAAATAATCGGTCTACGTCCTGGCGAAAAAATGTATGAAGAAATTCAACATACTCGTGAGGAATATAGTCCAACTAATAACGAACGTATTTTTAGATTTACGGGGCCGACTTTGGATTATGCAGATTTAAAAACGATTTTAAAAGAAATAGATGTATTGATTCTAAAAGAAAATGAGGAATGTAAAAAAGGTGTGCAAAAACTCATTCCTGAATATAATCCTCAATTGAAATGACTAACTCACCCAAAAACCTAGTTGGTTTAATTATGGGGTCACAAAGTGACTGGGAGGTGATGGAATTCGCCGCCCACCAATTAAAGGAATTTAAAATACCCTTTAAGGCAGAAATTGTAAGTGCTCATCGCACCCCCTTAAAAATGAAAGACTATGCGCTGCGGGCCGAAGCTGCCGGATATAAGGTTATCATAGCCGGTGCTGGTGGAGCCGCTCATCTTCCTGGAATGGCCGCTGCGATGACCACACTTCCTGTGTTGGGTGTGCCTATTCCATCAAAAACATTAGATGGTTTAGATTCATTACTTTCTATTGTCCAAATGCCGGCGGGCATCCCTGTGCATACGTTTGCGATTGGTAGAGCGGGTGCGATCAACGCCGCTTTGGCCGCCGCCGCCATCTTAGCCTTGAGTGATAAAAGAATTGATAAAAAACTTAAAAATTTTCGAAAAAACCAAACGCAAAAAGTTTTAAAAAATTCCCGCCCGGCCCAAAGGAAGAGAAAATAAAATGGGTAAACCGGCTTCACGAGGAGAAACCATCGGCATCCTAGGCGGTGGGCAGTTGGGCCGCATGTCAGCGCAGGCTGCTCAAAAATTAGGGTATAAAGTAAAGATTTTCGACCCTGCACCCTTTGTCTGTGCTTCGGCGGTTGCTCAAGAAACGATCACGGCACCCTGGGATGATTTCAAAGCCCTGAAAAGATTTACTACGGGCTGCAGTCGGGTCACTCTTGAATTTGAAAATATTCCACCCAGCACCATTGATTATGTAAACAGTATTACTCCGTGTCACCCCTCTGCACGGGTGTTGGAAATTTGCCAAAACCGCCAAAAAGAAAAAGAGTTCTTGAGAGAAAACAAAATTCCCTGTGCACCGTTTAGAGTAGTGAACACGATGGAAGAATTTAAAGAGGCGATTAAAGAAATCGGCTACCCATGTGTATTAAAAACCGCCATTTTTGGTTATGATGGGAAGGGCCAAATAAAAATTTGTAACGAAACACATGACCTTGAAGAAGCTTGGTCGATTACAGGCGGCGGACGCGGAGTTTTAGAAGCATGGATTCCCCATGACTGCGAAATTTCAGTAATTATTGTACGTGGAGAAAATGCGGAGGTAGCAGTCTATGAACCTACAGAAAATATTCATAAAGAGCACCTTCTCCATCTCTCATTATCACCAGCCAGAATTAACCAGAGTGTGATTAATGAGGCAAAATCATTGGCTCTAAAAATAGTAGAGAAAATAGGCTTAACCGGAATGTTGGCGGTCGAGATGTTTGTCCATCAAGAGAAAATATTGGTTAATGAACTAGCCCCACGCCCGCATAATAGTGGACACGTCACGCTCGACAATAATACCACCAGTCAATTTGAGCAGCACATCCGGTCGGTTTGTGGCTTACCGCTGGGTGAAATAAAAACTCAGCAACCCGCCGTGATGCTCAATATCTTAGGCGATCTCTGGAAAAACGGAATAACGCCAGATTGGAATAAGGCGCTAAAGTATCCGAATGTTAAATTACACCTCTATGATAAGGGCCAGGCGGTACCCAAAAGAAAAATGGGCCATTTAACCGTGTTGGGTCCAACGCTGGAGGAGGCTCTTAAATTAGCCCAAAAAATCGACAAAGAATTTTTATCTTAATCGAGCAAGTTAGGACGACGAACAAAAAGGTGAATGGGAATCTGCCCGAGTGAAGAAAATAGAAGAATGGCTTGAAACACGGGTAAACGAGCCTTGGTTTTAGCGGCTGTTGCAATATAGCTTTTTGCCATCACCTCCGAAATCATCGCAAAAGCAAACACCACCGCCGCCACACAGATTATACCAAATACGATTTTCCACTGCTTGTCTTCCTTAATTTTTTCTAAAGGAATAAGTATAATCAAACCAAAGAAAATAAAAAAATAATTTTCTATGCTCAGCGCTAGTGGAAAAGTGACGGTCTCGGGTTTCCAGCGGGGCGGAATGGTGAGGCCTCCTAAAGAAAATCCTCCAGACAGTTCAAGAAGGGCTAAATAAATTATCAAGAAGGCGAAACCGTAGGTCGCCCAGCGCGCATAAATTAAACCTCTCTGCGGTGCACTATTCATCATACTTACTTAAACAGCCAAAGTGATGAATAGCAAGATTACGCCAATTAAATTCTGAATAACGCAACGTCACTCCAGTCGCCCATCGTTCGTCCATCTACTTCAACGCTTCCCCAACTTTCCGTACACTTAGAAGTAAAAAAACCGAGGACGGCTTCTTGTTCTTTAACTAAAATTCCACTTAAGACTAAAACGCCGCCCGGCTTGATGGATTGAATAAGATCATCGGCGTAAATACAGAGCACATCGCTAATAATATTGGCAAGAACTACGTCGGCAGGCCCGGTTAATTTAAATCCTTCTTCAAGACCTGCATGATGAAACCGAACATTTTTCTCAGAGATATTGTTTTCAAGGCGGTTATTTTCACTAACCCTGACTGATTCAGGATCTCGGTCAAAGCCTTCAACGTTTAGACATCCTAACTGCACAGCTGAAAGACCTAATATTCCAGAACCGCAACCTGCATCCACAACTTTCGTTATCGAAGCAGGGTGATTTTTTAGAAAATCTATTAATCTTATAATACAGAGTCGGGTGGTTGGATGATCTCCCGTTCCAAAAGCCAAACCGGCATCAAACCAAATAACGGCATCACCAGGGGGCACGGTGTAGCTTTGTCGCATCCACGAAGGCACCCAGTGCAACTTCTCATAATTCCAAGGCTTGAGATGTTCTTTGTAAGCTTCTTTCCAGTCTTTGTCTTCGAGTAGTATGTGATCAAAATTTTCAGGTAGGTGCTTAAATTTTTTCCGTAAAAACTTCCACGATTCTTCAGCTTCCTCACTCGTGTTAAAATACCCCATTACAAAATGGGGTTTTCCTGGCCCTTCATGAAAAAGCATCCATGACGACCGCGTTAACTCGCAGAAAAAATCTTCAAGCGGTTGAACCATGTCTTCATGAATGGGCGCGCGTAGTTCTATCATAAATTATAAAAGAGAAAGTTCTGCGATCACCCTAGGGAGTAAGACATGTTCTGCGGCATGTATCTTTGCGGTAAATGTTTCTAAGGTATCAGAGTTTTCTCGCGAAACTTTCGTTTGGCCTAAATGATGCCCGCCATCCACTTCGGCGGTGACCCAATGAACAGTGCAGCCACCTTCATTCACCCCGGCTCGCCAAGTTTGGCCAATCCCATCTAATCCAGGGAATTTGGGTAGTAAGCTGGGGTGGATATTAATAATCTTATTTTTAAAAGAGCCGAGCAGGGGAGTCTTAATCACCCGCATAAACCCAGCTAAGACTACTAAATCAACCTTCTGTAATTGCAGGGCATTAGCCCAAACTCCTTCTTGTTCGGGCGAAAACTTAGTTTTAAATGGTCCTGGGTCTAAATAGAACGCAGGGATGCCAAAGCGCGGCCCCAGTTTTAACATAGCAGCCTCAGGGTTATCACAAAAAATTCCCACAATATCTGCCCGCCCTAGTTGACCATTTTCCTTTGCGCGTAGGATGGCTTCGGCATTCGAGCCTCGCCCCGATCCTAATAGTGCAACACGCATGAAGGTAAATTGAACAGCAGATGGAGTATCGCAAATGTTTTTAATTAGAAAATCACACTTTAAACTCTCATAAATTTAGTGATACTCATGAAACTAAATTCACATGGAACGTCGTCATTTTTTTAAAATCATCGCCTTATCCTCTTTTGGTGCAGCGCTATTACCAGGATGTGTGGGCGGTGGCGCTTCAGGTGGTGCAAGCAGCGAGGTGAACGTTTCTTCCGCCAACGCGACATTACCAGCGACAGGAAAAACATTACTCGGTATCGATGTTTTACAGGCAGAAAACTTTAATAGAATAAAAGGCTTACGTTGTGGACTGGTCACACATCGCGCAGGAGTTAACGGACAAGGCCAACGAACGGTGGATGTTTTATTTAATGCGCAGGGAGTAAGGTTAACCAAACTCTTTGGACCTGAGCACGGTATTGATGGGAGTGCTGCCGCCGAGAAGAGCGTTAAAAATGAAAAAGATAAAAAAACCGGCCTACCCATTTATTCCTTATACGGAGCTACACGACGTCCGACCCCCGCGATGTTATCCGATCTCGATGTAATACTCATCGACTTTCAAGACATCGGCTCACGTTCGTATACATATATAAGTTGTATGAAGTACGTGATGGAGGCTTGTTACAACTTACCCCACCCCATAAAAGTTATCATCTTAGACCGTCCCAATCCGTTGGGTGGAGAAAAAGTAGATGGCCCCATGCTTGATACTAAATGGAAAAGTTACGTCGGAGCTTATGAAATGCCCTATGTGCATGGCTTAACAATTGGTGAAATTGCGCGCTGGGCAATATCCACTCCCGGTGTTTTAGATTTATCTGAAGGCCAGAGAAAAAATGCCCAACTCGATGTGGTTGCTATGCGAGGATGGCGGCGGGCAATGACCTGGGATCAGACCGGATTAACTTGGGTTCCTACATCTCCACGCATTCCAACCCCACAGGCCGCGTTGGGGTATGCCATGGTTGGCTTGGGCTGTATTGTTGGGGGTTTTAGTCACTCGTTTGAAAATCAAATGCACTTCAGGTTTATAAAATATAGTAAAAGAAAGTCAGCCGACTTGGTCTCCGCCCTCGGAAAATCTGTACCCGGCTTAAAATTAGAACCAAAAACTATGTCAGATGGGACCCAGGGAGTTTACACACAGGTAGAAAACTGGAACCAGTTTTATCCGTGTGAAATTTCTCTACATATGATGAAGCAGGCGTGTATTTGGGATTCTTCCAACCCCTTTGCGCGCACCACTGGCACCGCCCGAGAACTTTTTATCAAGCATGTAGGCAGTGAAGCCTTTTTTGAAGAATTACGAACCAAGGGCGCAGCAATTAATCTCGAAGCGTGGATTAGTAAGTGGCGAGGCGAAGCCAATGCTTTCCGTGCGCGTACGCGCTCTTATCAATTATACAGTTAGTAAGACCGGCCTTCTTTTTTCTCCCAGAAATTAATATAGGCTCTATTTAAGACCACGTATCCACCGGGGGTTGGATAGTTTCCGGTGAAATACCAATCACCGGAGTTATTAGGACAGGCCTTATGGAGTGATTCAATTTTTTGGAAAACAATAATTAAGTCACCCTTCCAATTCGATTTATTTGGGAAAACCAATTCCGCCGCTTTAACAGAAATTTCTTGAACCGTAAACGCATCGTAAATCCGTTTAACATGATTTTTCATAACCGCGGGTGGATGCTTGGCTTGCGCGATACAATCCTCATAAACTTCTCTTAATAAATCTTGCTTACCCTTTTCTTTGCAGAGGGCGACGGCCGCTTGGAAGGCCAGAAACTTACCCATTTCCGACATATCGATTCCGTAACAATCAGGATAACGAATTTGGGGTGCCGTTGAGGCAATCACGATACGTTTAGGATTGGGGCGAGCGAGAATTCTTAAAATGGACTGTTTTAAGGTAGTTCCACGAACTATAGAATCGTCCACACAAACCAAGGTATCTCCCTCGCGTACGGTACCATACGAGATATCATAGACGTGCGAGGCGAGCTGCATGCGATTTTTTTCCTGCGAGATAAAGGTACGAAGCTTTACATCTTTATGGGCTACTTTTTCGCCTCTCGGCCATCCGCCCAAAATAAACTTATCTAACATATTTTCATCGAGAGTGCCCGCTCTGAGCGCCTCGGTTAATTTGCTACGGACTTGTACGCGACGGCGACGGCGGAGTTCTTCCATTAATCCATACCACGCGATTTCTGCCGTATTAGGAATATAAGAAAATACTGCGTGATCGTGGTCTTGTCCGATTAACTCTAAAATATCATTCGCTAACGTTGCCCCAAGCGCTTTTCGTTCGGCATAAATTTCTGGATCATTACCCCTTGAAAAATAAATATGTTCAAATGAACAAGCGGCTTTAACCCCGGGGGGTTGGATGGCTTCGATGGTATGACGGCCATCCGCTTTAATAATTAAGGCCGAGCCAGGAGGAACTTCTTTAACTTCGGATTGTTGAACTCCGATGATACTCATTAAGGCGACCCGTTCGGAGGCGACAGCAAAAACATCATCGGTCTTAACATACCAAGCAGGACGAATACCATTCGGATCGCGCAAGACAAAGGAATCTCCATTGCCGATAATTCCAACGATGGCATAGCCGCCATCCCAATTCTTGGAGGCTTTTCTTAAAACATTTCCAACATCAATATGCTTAGAAATTTCTTTTTGCACTTCTGCGCCCTCTAATCCTTGGTCGCGAAAGGCTTTATAGAGTCGATCGTGCTCTTCATCTAACCAAAATCCAACTTCTTCTAAAATGGATTGGGTATCGGTTGAATAAATAACGTGAGCTCCACGATCCGTAAGAGCGGTATTTAAAGATTGGGTATTAGTTAAATTAAAATTACCCGCAATGAGTAGATTGCGTGTCGGCCAAATCGACTTACGGGCATAGGGGTGACAAGACCCCGTATCAAAATTCCCGGACGTGCCATAACGCAGGTGCCCTATTAAAACTTCCCCACCGTAATCAAAGTGACGTTTTACTGTTTCAGGAAATTCAGGAATGACCACCCCGTCGCGAACTAAATCGGAATAAAGTTTGATTTGGCGGGAAAAAATCTGGGTCAAGCTCTGTGGGCCAATTTCTCGATCGCGAAAAAGAAACGCCTCACCATTTTCTGCCCCAATTTTAATTCCGCCGATTCCAGCACCATCTTGTCCTCGGTTATGTTGCTTTTCCATTAAGAGGAAAAGCTGGTTAAAGCCATGCAGAGCGCTCCCGTATTTTTCTTGGTACCACTTCGTGTCTTTAGTTAAACGAACTAAAGCGATACCACATTCATGCCTTAAAGAGTCACTCATTGCAGGCTATCGAGTTTGTCGTTAAAGCGCCCAACCTGTCCAGCGCTTACTCTTTTATAAACGTAAAATTCTATCTAAGCGTGCTAAACTTTCGCCAATCAAGCCGGACATGGATTTGTGCATTCGAAATGCTGGGTCTCGATGATAATCCGCCAACCCTTCCGCTAATTCAATTGCCTTTTCGGGCGAAGTTAAAGTGTTTGCATCCATGGCTGCTAATAAGTCACGCATTCTCTCGGGCGCGGCTAGTAACCGACGGTGGATTAAGGATTGTTCTTCTCTTCTATACTGTAAAGCGGATGCCGCGTTAATATGTTTAGCGCAAAGTTGGGTAAAGGGTCGGTTTTCTTTAAACGATCCGGGTAAATAAAATCTCAACCGGCCATCATAGGACTGTTGATCAAAATCCATCGCTCTCACGCGAATAGCCGTGGCGTCAAAATCTGGCGTTACCGCTATGACAAAATTATAAGCCCGCATATCTCCTAATAATCTCACTAAACAGCGCTCCTCAAATTTGATTAATTCCTTGGCTAGTCGCACCGGGTGGTGGCTATTCGTATCAATCCATTTTTCAGCAAAAATATCTCCGGGGATACCGGTGACATGTTCTTCGACTAAAGTATCACCCCAAGTAAGGTAATGCATTCGATTAGGTGAAAGTAGGTGCTCTAATTCTAAGCCACAAACGCGGGAAGCATCACCTTTCTTCACATAAAAATAATCATGATTTTCGTTGTAGGCATTAACAATGCGGACGCGAAAGGGTTGGGAATTACCAAAAGAACAAAAATCAATACGATCGACGTAGACGTGACTGAAAACCTTTGAGCCACCTTCGCCACGTAGCAGTGCATAGGTTTCTAAAAGCCCTTGCGAAAGTTTAACCATCTCTTCTTGGTGATAAGCCACCGTTTCCCAAAGCGTATCTTTACCGCGTTCTAATAATGGAACGGAGGTAGAAAAATCACGGAGCTGTGAATACGTAACCGGCAGGGGCACCTCGCGTCCTTCTTTAGCCAGGTAATCACGCAGAATATTTCCAATCGGATAGGCGGGCTTTCGATTCGTCCGTTTAAATTCTGCCGCTGAGCCCGCGTCATCCATTAATCTAAATTAGGCTTCTCTTGTGTTTCCTCAATGACCATTTCTAAAGGTTTATCTGGGTGACACTCAGCACGGTAGGAAATAAAACCGCGATGGTGTTGATCATAAATAGGCCACAAGAGAGTTTTGTCGGATTCGGGTACGGCGATGTGATTTATTTCTTCTCGTGAAAACCAACCAAAATGCCCCTCGTCAATAGTAGGGGGTAGACCAGAAAGGGGTAGGCGGCAGGTAAAGAGAAACATCAGCCAGTGATTTTGACCCTCGTAACCTTTTTCGGAAATCATCCCAAAGAGGTGAAGGTCATCGGTCTTTATTTTTTTACCTACTTCTTCTTCAACTTCACGGACTGCACATTCAAAGGGGGACTCGCCCATACCTGTTTCCAATTTTCCGCCCACCGGACTCCAACAACCTACGTTGGGCGCTTTCCGTCTTTGAATGAGTAAAAACTTTCCTGCGCTGTCGTATAAGAACACCAGGACGCTAATTTTATAAGGCAAGGGCGTTAAGGCTGTCATAATAATACCCTGCTTAGAAATTAAAGTTTAACAACCAAAAGAGTTAAAATGGATAAGGTTGCATCCAAAAATTTAAAAATTAAATAAAGACTATGCCCGAACTCGCCGAAGTTGAATATTTTAGAAAGCAATGGAATCCTGGTATAGGTCTGACTGTTAAAGAAATCATGATAAATAAAAAAGCCCGAGTTTTCAGGGGCGAAAAAACCGAGGCATTCAAAAAAACACTCCAGCACGGCCGTCTAAATAGTTCTGCCGCGGCAGCAAAACAGATGGTTTTTCTTTTTAACAAAAATCTCTGGATTGGAATTCACTTAGGGATGACGGGTCGCATGGAGTCTCGCCCAAAAAACCAACCACCGATTAAACACGACCAGCTGATTTTAAAAATGTCATCGGGTCAGCAGCTGATATTTAACGACCCACGACAGTTTGGACGGGTACAATTTTTTCAAGGCGAAGGCGTTCCGCCTTGGTGGGCAAAAATTTCGCCTCCTATTTTAGCTAAAGAATTTACCGAAAAAGAAGTAGCCAGTTTTTTAAAACGCAGAAAAAGAAGTCCAATCAAAGCTGTTCTATTAATGCAGGAGAGATTTCCGGGAATAGGTAATTGGATGGCAGATGAAATTCTATGGCGGGCCGGTTTCCATCCCGCTGCGCTAGCGGGGAAGTTTGGACCAAAATCAATCAAGCAATTATTCAAAAAAATTCGTGAAGTTTGTCGCGACGCCTATAGGGTCATAGGGAAAGACTGGTCTGATCCTCCTGATAGTTGGTTATTTAATCATCGATGGAAAAAGGGAGGTCGCTGTCCTAAAACAAAAATTTTATTAGAAAGAAAGACGATTGGTGGTCGTACGAGTTGTTGGTCACCCGCTCGACAAAAATTAGGAGCGGAACTCCATTGACCTTCTTCACTGATAAACAAATTTATACCTATGCGTATTACGGGTGGCATCGCGCGCGGCATTCAATTGCGCGTTCCTTCTAAGGGCGGAGTCCGTCCGGCTACTGACTACATTCGCGAAGCAGTGTTTAGTTCAATGGCGGCATTCATTCCGGGTGCCACCGTGTTAGATTTATTTGCTGGAACAGGTGCTTACGCCCTCGAGTCCCTGAGCCGTGGTGCCAAGTCAGCAACCTGCGTGGATCTTCATGCTGGCAGTGATTTAGGTGCCAATGCACAGGCAGTTGCAAAGTCGATGCAACTACCGACGCTCCCCCTAAATATTATCACCGGCGATGCGACGAAGCCGATAAAGACCGAGGAAAAATACGATATTATTTTTGCTGATCCACCTTGGGAATTATGGGAAACGAGAGGCGTAGAAATTGCTCAATATGCGGTCGACTGTGCTCAACAATCCATCGATGCCCGTGTTATTTTAGAAGCCCCCGGGGGCTTTGATGTTCCTGTCCCCGGCGGATGGAAATTAAAGAAAGTAATTGGCAAAGGAAAAGGCCAACCCGCTGCGTCAATTTTAGTGCGTGTAGAATAATTACTCAATTAAACTGCGGTAAGGTTGCCACGCATTTAATTCTGAAAGCATTAAAATACTTCCGGCGGTACAAGCGGTTTCAACTCTTAGGATGCGATCACCCAGGTGATAAAAGAAAAATTCGTGGTTTTCTAAGATAGATCGCTCATCGTCCGACCAACCGCGCTCTGGTCCAATCGCCAGCGTTCCAAAAGAAAATTTACCTACGTTAGTTTTTAGCGGCTCCTTTGCCTTATAAGGGTCAAGGCACACTCGCCACGACTTGGGATGTAATAACTTTATACCTTCTTTAATGGAGGAGACGTGGATAACTTCGGGAACCTGACACGAGCAGGCTTGTTCGCTGCCTCGTAAAACAAATTCTTCCCATTCATTATTTTTCCAAAGTGAGCTGGACAGGTATCCTGGATCACCTTTTTCCGAAACAAAAAATATAATTTTATTAATACCTAAACTAGCCGCGTCATAGAGTATTTTTTTGGCGGTTTGTGGTCGGGGTAACCCTACTATTAACTCCAGGGGTAGTCGTGCTTGTTGTTCTTTTTCCCATTCGACTGTGAAGATGAGTCGCTGATTTATTTCTTGGATGGTGGCTAACCCCCTAAATCCATTTTTTATTCCAACGAAGAAAGTTTTACCTGCTTGAAGTCCGACGGTTTGGGTTAAGTGAATGGCGCGCGGGTCTTCAATCGGGATGCCATCGATAGACTCTTTTTTATTAATCAGAACGAGATTCACATGGGTTAGGGTGATAAATCTTAATTAGGTGGCGAGAGGGAAGGCTAACGCTTGCCCAATTCACCAACTTCACTATTTTATATTTATGGACCTTTCGGAATTAAGAAAAGAATACGCCACACGCGGGCTCAGCCGTGATGAGCTCTTAGACTCACCTTTGGCCCAGTTTAAAGTTTGGTTCGATCAAGCAAAGGTCTCGGGAATCACTGAGCCTAATGCCATGGTTTTATCTACGGTCAAAGAAAGTGGTTCACCGCTGTCTCGTACGGTATTATTAAAGTCGGCTGATGAGAGAGGTTTGGCCTTCTACACTAATTATAAAAGCAACAAGGGGCGTAATTTAGCCCAGGATCCCAGGGCCTCCCTTTTATTTCCTTGGTTCGCTTTAGAGCGTCAAATTCACATAAATGGTTCAGTAATAAAGACTTCTGAAACTGAATCCGATGCTTATTTTGCCCGCCGGCCTTATGGAAGCCAGCTGGGTGCGTGGGTTTCCGAGCAAAGCGAGACTATCCCCGATCAGATGCAATTAGAGCACTTATTGGAAGAATTTAGGAATAAATACCCTGAAGGCGGGGTTCCCAGGCCCCCACATTGGGGTGGTTATATACTAATTCCTGAGACTTTTGAGTTTTGGCAGGGCCGCCTAAATAGGCTGCACGACCGCTTTATTTACACTAAATCAGAGGGGAATTGGGTAATATCGCGGCTCTCCCCTTAGGTTGGCTAGTGATAAGATAATTTAATAGGGTCGGGGGGTGGGGGCTTACGATAAGAAATCTTTTTCGCCAAGTGTTGACCTATGCCCCTGTAAACATTCAAACCTACCTTCCGCCTAATGCGCCCCTTTTATCTTCTAGCTGCCCTATTAACACCAGCCCTCGTTTTTGCAAATGATGGTGGTGTAAACCCCCAAGCAGAAACCTTATTCAAAATAGGACAATTCGGAGTAACTAATTCCATTCTCACCACCTGGATTTTAGCAGCTATTATTATTTTAGCGGTTCGGGTTTTAGTTGGAACGCCCAAAATAATTCCAAGTAGAGGACAGGCCTTGGTTGAAAATATGGCCTCAGGACTACGCAATGCACTCGAGCCCATTGTGGGAAAAAGTATGATCGGGAAGGTTTTTCCAACTCTCTGCGGATTTTTCATATTCATTCTTTTAATGAATTGGAGCGGATTGCTTCCAGGAGTGGGCACGCTCAAATACCAACAAGGCGCCCATTGGGTTGATGCGATTCGTCCGGCTACTTCAGATTTAAACACAACCTTAGCGCTCAGCGTGATTTCATTCCTCGCGTGGACATATTTTGTCTTACGTTATGCGGGATTAAAAGTCCTCATTTTTGATTTATTTGGTAATAAGGCTGATAAAAAAGAAATCGGTTTTCCTATGTGGATCATGCTTAGTTTTATATTCCTGGGGGTTGGGGGCATTGAAGTGGTCTCAATTGCTTTTCGTTTAATTTCTCTATCGTTTCGACTCTACGGAAATGTCTTTGGAGGAGAAAATTTAATCCACTCACTTGGGGGGATTGCCCCTTATGTGGTTCCCGCTCTCGCTGGATTATTAGAAGTTTTAGTCGGCCTTATTCAGGCATTCGTATTCACTCTTTTATCGGCCGTTTACATCGGCCTCATCTGTAATCACGAAGGCGGTCACGCCGACGAGCAACACGCCCACTAACTCTACTTTCAAGGCGTATGACTTGCTGGGACTTCCCCAAGCGATGCGTTAAGAAAAAAACCAAAACAAAAAATAATATGATCATCGCTGAAATCACTGGTTCACTCCCCGCCGCCTTTGGCTGCTTAGCTGCCGCTATTGGCGTGGGTCTCGTTGGTGCAAAAGCCGTCGAGTCTGTGGGTCGTAATCCTGAGGCCTCCGGTAAGATCCTTGTTCAGTCTATTCTGGGCATGGCTCTCGCTGAAGCTGTTGCGTTCTACGCAATCTTCCTCGCGAAGTAAATGGATTGGCGGTGTGGTCTCGCAAGAGATCACACCGTTCACCACCAGCGCACCATTAATAAAATCTAAGTCATGAAACTCTTCACTATTCTACTTAACACCGAAAGCCCAACCGCTCATACAACAACGGTTGCGGGAACCCAAGAGGCTCACGGACCCGTAGCAGATATTTTAAAACTCTTTGGTGATTTCGGCGTCGACGCCCCCCACTTAATTGCCCAGTTGGTTAATTTTTCTATTCTCGCAATTGTTCTCTACAAATTTGCGATTAAGCCAGCCCTTGGACAATTAGAAGAACGCATTCGCCAAGCCGAACAATTACAAGCTGACCGCGCCCAAGCCGAACAAAAATTGGCCGACGCTAAAAAGACTGCCCATGCCGAATTACAAAAAGCTTCCGACGAAGCTGCAAAAATTTTAAACGAAGCGCGTAACAGTGCTAAGCAAACCATCGAAGCCGCCAAAGGTGAAGCCGTTGCGGCGGTTGCTGAAATCACTCGCAAAGGAAAAGAATCACTCGAGGCTGATCGCCGCCAAATGCTAAACGAAGTACGCGGTGAAGTTTCTCGTTTAGTGGTCGAAACAGCCGCGAAAGTTTTAGAACAGAACCTAGACGATGCTCAGCGCACTCGCTTGAACGAAGCCGCTGTAAAACAACTTTCTTCCAAATAATTTAAAATGTCATCTCGCTCAGTTAAAGTAGAAGCCAAAAAACTCTTAGCCCTCTCTTTGGAGTCGGGTGTGGTTTCGGCTGAGCGCGTCGAAGCGGTGTTAAGTTCACTCCAAAAATCTCGTCCAGCCTACACCTTGCGCCCTCTACTCCGTGCGTATTTATCCAATGTGCGTAAAGAGATTGCCCACGGTGAAGCCCTGATTGAACACGCAGGTCCTCTCTCCGCTGGTGATGCTTCGAACATCGCCTCCCATTTTTCCAAATCACTTTCACGTACAGTTGTACCCGTTACTCGTCGTAACGATGCACTCTTGGCCGGCTTCCGCGTTAGAGTAGGCGACGATGTTATTGATTTAACCGCCGCCCATCGCCTGAGCAATTTAACCAAATCACTTTCCTAAAACTAAAACCATTTATATAAAAACATGAGTAACGTAATTGACCAAATTCAAAAAGCCATCGCTGGCCTCGACACCCGTGCGGGCAAAGCCAACGTGGGTACTATCGTGACCCTCGCCGACGGCGTTGCCTCCATCGACGGCCTATCGGGAGTCATGATGAATGAAATGATTGAACTCCCCGGAGGTCTTCAAGGCGTCGCACTCAATCTCGCCGAAGATACTGTGGGTTGCGTGATCATGGGTGACATCTCCGGCCTTAAAGAGGGCATGGAAGCTAAGACCACCGGACGTCTTCTCTCTGTTCCTGTGGGCAAAGGTTTATTGGGTCGCGTCGTTGATGCGCTTGGTAATCCGATTGACGGCAAAGGTCCCATCCAAAGCACCGAGCGTTACCCTGTAGAAAAAATTGCTCCTGGTATCACTCCTCGCAAGTCGGTCGATCAACCTATGCAAACAGGTATCATGGCTATCGATGCGATGATTCCCGTTGGTCGTGGTCAGCGCGAATTAATCATTGGTGACCGTGCTACTGGTAAGACTACCATCGCGATTGATACCATTATTAATCAAGCGAACGCAAATCGCGTAGGTCTCGCTTCAGGTGATGCGAAATTCCGTCCAGTATTTTCAATCTACGTCGCTATCGGACAAAAGAATTCCTCGATTGCACGTACCGTGGGCATTTTAGAAAAAGCGGGTGCGATGGAGTATTGCTGTGTGGTTGCTGCTCCTGCTGCTGATAACGCTGCGAACCAACTCTTCGCTCCTTTCTCGGGAACGGCGATTGGCGAATGGTTCATGGAAAATGGACAAGACGCACTCATTGTTTATGATGACTTATCGAAACACGCTGCTGCCTACCGCCAAATTTCCTTAATCTTAAAACGTCCTTCCGGTCGTGAAGCTTATCCTGGTGACGTGTTCTATTTACACTCCCGCCTGCTTGAACGTTCTGCACGTTTAAATGGTAAGGGTTCACTCACCGCACTTCCGATTATTGAAACTCAAGCGGGTGACGTTTCGGCGTACATTCCGACTAACGTAATTTCAATTACCGATGGTCAGATTTTCTTACAGACCGATTTATTCAATCAGGGTATCCGCCCTGCGGTTTCCGTAGGTCTCTCCGTTTCACGCGTAGGATCTGCCGCGCAGATCAAAGCCTTCAAACAAGTTGCGGGTAAGGTTAAAGGTGAACTCGCGCAGTATCGCGAACTCGCTGCCTTCGCGCAGTTCGGTTCCGATTTAGATGCCCAAACCAAAGCGGTTCTCGATAAGGGCGACCGTTTCGTTGAGCTCTTTAAACAACCTCCCACCGCTCCTAAGTCCGCCGAAATTCAGTGTGCTTTAATTTGGGCGATGCAAAATGGTTTCTTCGCCGACATTGCCGTGAAGTCAGTCACGAAGGCTTCTTCTACGCTTCAGCAATATCTCGAAACCACCAAGCCAGCGGTACTTTTAAAAATTCGTGCTGGTGAAAAAATCGATGACGCCGGTGCTGCTGAGTTAAAGTCAGCCTGCGAAAATTGGAAACGTAGTTTTAAAGCCTAATTATTTTCTAACACCCCTTCATGCCCAAAGGACTCCGCGAGATTCGTAACCGAATAAAATCGGTTAAAAGCACTGCTCAGATTACTCGAGCCATGCAACTCGTGGCTTCCTCTAAAATGAAGCGCGCCCAAGATGCCGCGCAAGCAAGTCGAGTCTATGCCGAGTTATTGGGAGAAATTTTAAATACCGCGATTTCTAAGGTTGGTGAATTTAGTCACCCACTCCTGACTAAGAGAAATGTTAAAACTCGCGGAATTATTTTAGTAACAGCCGATAAAGGTTTATGCGGTCCATTAAACGGCAATTTAATCCGTCAAGCTGCCGAAATTAAAAACGCTTCCTTCGTTTGTGTGGGCCGTAAAGGTTCGCAGGCGATTGCGCGTTCGGGTCGCACCTTACTTGCCGATTTCCCAGTTTCTGATCGTGCTAACTTTAGTGAAGTTCGGCCAGCCACGGAATTTTTACTTAAGGCATTTAGCGAAGGAACCGTAGACACTGTAGAAATTCTCTACGCTCACTTTAAAAATACGCTGATTCAGGTTCCACGCCTCCAACAACTTTTACCAGCCGACAATTTAGTTACCCAGGCTAAAGAACTACGCGTAAAATTGGGACTCCCTGAGCCTAAAATCGAAAAAGATGAACGTGAAATGATTTTCGAACCTTCGGTGGAAGTTGTTTTAAATCAACTCCCAGAACTTTTCTTCAAACAAGCGGTTCACCAAGCTATTTTAGAAGCCAAAGCTTCTGAACACAGCGCTCGCATGGTGGCAATGAAAGCGGCGACCGACAATGCTAAGAAATTAGCCGACGCACTTTCGCTTGAATACAACAAGGCACGCCAAGCAGCGATTACTCAGGAGATCCTCGAAATCACTGCCGCCGCTTCCCAAGGATAAATTTCTTAACCCAACCTTTAACAAAATACAAAAGATATGAGCACCACCGGAACCATCACTCAAATACTCGGCGCCGTCGTCGACGTCCAATTCCCTGCGGACAAAGTCCCAGAAATTTACAACGCGATCCAAGTTGATTACAAAGTAGAGAATAAAGACACCCGTCTGATTCTCGAAGTTCAACAGCATTTAGGCTCAGGCTTAGTGCGCACCGTTGCGATGACCACCACCGAAGGTCTCGTACGCGGCACTAAAGCCTTAGATACCGGTGCGCCAATCTCCGTGCCAGTGGGCAATGGAGTTCTTGGACGTATCTTCAACGTCACGGGCGACCCTGTTGATGAACGCGGTCCAGTGATTGCCGAAAAGCGTTATCCTATTCACCGTCTTCCTCCTCCCTTAACCGAACAATCAACCTCGGCCGAACTTCTCGGAACGGGTATCAAGGTTATCGATTTAATTTGTCCCTTCGTTAAGGGTGGTAAGGTTGGCGCCTTCGGTGGTGCCGGTGTTGGTAAGACCGTTGTGATTATGGAGCTCATTAACAACATCGCGATGAAGCAGGGCGGTTTCTCTGTTTTCGCGGGTGTAGGTGAACGTTCACGTGAAGGTAATGACCTTTATCACGAAATGTCTGAAGCGGGCGTTATTGATCAAAAAGATCTTTCGAAATCAAAAGTAGCACTCGTTTACGGACAAATGAATGAGCCGCCCGGTGCTCGTATGCGGGTTGCTCTCTCCGCATTGGCGATGGCTGAATTCTTCCGCGATGAACAAAACCGCGACGTTCTTCTCTTCGTCGATAATATTTTCCGTTTCTCTCAAGCTGGCTCCGAAGTTTCGGCGCTCTTAGGTCGCTCACCTTCTGCGGTGGGTTATCAACCAACCCTCGCTTCCGAAATGGGTAACCTCCAGGAGCGAATCACTTCCACGAAGAAAGGTTCAATCACCTCCTTCCAAGCGGTTTACGTTCCTGCGGATGACTTAACTGACCCAGCTCCTGCTAATACTTTCGCTCACTTAGACTCCACGGTGGTTCTTGAGCGTCGTATCGCTGAGCTGGGTATTTATCCCGCCGTGGACCCTCTTTCTTCAACTTCTACCGCGTTAGCACCTGAAGTTGTAGGCGAAGATCACTTCCGCGTCGCTCGTGGTGTCCAAGGTCTCTTACAGCGGTATAAAGACCTTCAAGACATCATCGCTATCTTAGGTTTAGACGAATTGTCTCCTGACGATAAGCTCGTTGTTTTCCGTGCACGTAAGGTTCAGAAATTCCTTTCGCAACCTTTCCACGTGGCAGAAGTCTTCACGGGCTCGCCTGGAAAATATGTTGCACTCAAAGACACCATTAAGGGTTTTGATATGATTCTTAAGGGCGAGTTAGACCACGTGAATGAAAATGACTTCTACATGAAGGGAAGTATTGACGAAGTTTTAGAAGCTTCTGCGAAAGCTAAAGCTCTCACTAAATAATGTCACTCACCTTAGAAATTGTTACACCTGATCGTCGCGCCTACACTGGCGAGGCGGATAGTGTAACACTGCCTACCGCGCTAGGAAGTATTGGAATTTTAAAAGGTCACTTACCCATAACTTCTATTATTGAAGCGGGTGAAGTCATCGTCGTGTTCAATGGTAAAACAACACGCTTGGCCGTCGATAAGGGCTTTGTGCGGGTGGTTTCCGATAAAGTTTCGGTAGTTACAGAGGCCGCTATTGATGAAGCTAAGATTGATCTAAAAGCGATTGATCAAGCAGAAGAGCGTGCCCGTCAAGCAGTCGAAGCCGCGCGCGGACAAAAAGAAATCGACCCTGTTGAACTCGCTAAAATTGAACAAATTTTACGCTTCGCGGCCGTTCAGCGCATGGTTAAGGGTCGTAGTAGCAGTGGTTTGACTGAGTAATAATAAGATAAAAGTAGAAGGCTTGCTCGAATACTTTATTTAAAGTATCAGTGAATCATGCAGGCAGAAATAAAAGAAATGCAGGAACGTATCGCTTTTTTACAGCGTCACATTGAGCAGCAAGACCGAGCGTTTTTAGAGTTATCCAAAGAAATTTCTGTTTTATCTCAGCGTTTGGCACGAATGGAAGGAAAAGTAAACCAACTTGGCAGCAATGAGGAAGGCCCGCCTGCTGATACTAAGCCTCCACACTGGTAAGATGTGTGGTCGCGTTACCCAATTTACTGCAGCACAAAATTTCTACCATTCTTTGGGGCTAAGTTTTATTCTCGGTCAGCCAAGGTATAATATTTCTCCGGGGACAAAACTGGTCAGTGTACGACGCGAATACGGTGAATTAAAAGCCGAACAAATTTATTGGGGTTTTATTCCAGCCTGGGCACGGGGCTCATCGACCCAGGAGGAACATGCTAATGCTAGAATTGAAACCGTCTCCGAAAAAATTACTTTTAAAGATGCGGTGAAACATCATCGCTGCCTGATTGCGGTCGATGGTTATTATGAATGGAAGACGGTCGGGAAACTAAAAGTACCTTATTATTTTAAGCGGACGGACGGCGAGCCGTTGATTTTAGCCGGCTTGTGGTCGACGCAAATGAGACGCGATGGTGAAACGCAAAAGTCACTATGTCTTCTGACAACCAAACCTAATAGAGAGGCCGCTCAAGTACACTCCCGCATGCCAGTGATTATTTCCCACGATAATCAAAAACTTTGGCTATCGGATCAGCCATTAAGCCAGTCCACACTCGATTTTATCAGCGCGACCCCAGCCGCGGGATTGCTGAATTTGTACCGAGTTTCTAGCGAGGTTAACCGAGTAGTTGCAGATAAGCCTGAATTAATTAACCCAGTTGTGGGACAATTAGACCAACCCGATTTTTTAGGAGATTTGCTTGGCGAAGCTTAAATTATTATCATTAAATAATGAAATGAGTAGCCCCCTCCAAAGTCCTAAAATAGTTGTTAAACCTTGGGGTCGTGAAATCTGGTTTGCTGACCAAAAAATGTACGCTGGAAAAATTCTAGAAGTAACCAAAGGAAAGCGCCTAAGCTTACAATATCACGAGAGAAAAACTGAAACCCTTTATTTAGTTTCTGGAAAAGTTCGTCTCACCTATCGTGAATTACACCCCGGCGAAAAGCATGAGTCTACTCCCATTAACGAAAAAAATGAATTCATTTGGGAACCTGGTTTAACCATACACATTCCTGTTCGCACCATTCACCGCTTTGAAGCCATTGAAGATAGTGTGCTTTTGGAAGCTTCCACACCTGATTTAACTGATGTGGTTCGTCTTCAAGATGATTTTGCGCGTCCATCACGCGACTAATTCATGAAGAAAGTTTTAGCATTTGATTTAGGGGGTACTAAATTCGCTTTTGGGGTGGTCGCAGAGAACGGCGAAGTTCTTGGCTCGGATAAAATAGAAACTTTAGCGAAACAAGGACCCGAGCAAGCAATCCACCGAGTCAACTTAGCAGCTCAATCATTGCTCCAAAAATTAAATATAAAACCTACCGAACTGATTGGGATTGGCATAGCATCACCGGGGCCGCTCGATATTTCAAAAGGCTGTGTCGATGGTTCCCCTAATTTGCTCGGCTGGTCGGGATATTCTATCGAGCGGGGGCTAAGTAATTTTTTTAATTTACCTGCCCGGATTGACAACGACGCCAACGCCGCAGCCTTAGGAGAATATAAATTTGGGGCCGGTAAAAATAAGAAAAATATGGTTTATATCACAGTCTCTACCGGGATTGGTGGAGGCGTGATTGTCGATGGTCGCTTGATGCGTGGGGCCAATGGTAACGCCGCGGAGCTTGGACACCTCACCCTGAATATTAATGGCCCAGCGTGTCCCTGTGGGGCTAATGGCTGTTTCGAAATGTATGCTTCGGGTACAGCGATTGCACGTCGTACCCGCGAGGCTATTCAAGCTGGTGCACACTCCCAAATTCTAAATTTAGCTGGCAGTATGGAAGAAATCACGACCCATCACGTCTTAGCTGCCTTACAAAAAGAGGACGCCCTCGCCCAAAAAATCTGGAACGAAACTACTGAATATCTTGGACGAGGATTAGCCGTGGTGATAAATACCTTTAATCCCGAACTGATTATCGTAGGGGGTGGTGTAACTGCTGCTGGTGAACTATTATTTACCCCAGTTCGTGAAAAAGCACTACGTTATGCCTTTCCTCGTCTGGCTGCAGTTTGCTCTATCGTACCTGCCGGCCTTGGTTCTAATGTCGGCGTCGTAGGTGCAGCGGCGTGCGCATTTGAAGCGGCTCAGTAATCAAAGTCGGCGCTTTTTCCACCTTGGGATGGGGAAAACATTTAATTGATCGGTTTTAATTTCCACTGCGTCTCGGGGCCGAAGTTTTTTAGCCGAACGTTCGTCGACAATTTTATAATGTTTAATACTAGAAATATGAGATGTTAAATCCCAACAGTTTTTAGGATTATCTACCCAAAGTTTACTGGGAAACTTTCGGAGATCATAAGGAGCCGAATAGCTCCGCAGAGATTTTCTCGGACCTCTGGCAAATTCATGAAAATACGACATCACTAATTCACGAATCGAGCGGTAAACAGGATCACGCCACCGTAGGCAGGTATAGTTAGTTTTCGAGATAGCGCCCCATTTACCATTTTGCTTAAAGGGGGCAATGACGTGGTCCATGTCTTGGTGGGCACAGAGATCAACCAAGAGAGGAGGATGGCCCTGCAGCCAGAGTGCCATCGCGGCAATCATGGCGCCCTCAATACACTGTGCGGAATGGGCGTTTAAGGCTGATTTTACCGAGCGAGCAGTATCACCCTCCGGTTCAAAATTTTGAGGAAAAAAAACCAAGTAATCTTGAATTTTTCTTGGAGTGTTTAGTCTCACCAGAAGTTTTGCCTGCTTTAATGTTAACCCCATCTTTTGCGCAAAAAGTATGGGTGACCGGGGTGTCATTCATAAGTTTATAAATAATAAGTTAATTTTGCTCAAGACGTAATCTGTTCGCCAAAATTGCCAAAACCCGCACGTTTAATTTTTAAATATGGATACCGCCACCATTGAACATCTCCGCTGGGGAGTGCTGCAGTTGATTTTACTGATTATTTCGATCGGACTCCATGAATTCGGTCATGCTTGGGCCGCCGATTTACGGGGCGATCCGCTCCCTCGACTACAGGGACGCGTAACGATTAATCCTTTTGCGCATACCGACCCGATTGGGACTATCTTAATTCCTGCGGTAATGATTTTTTTAAGTCCCGGCTTTGGAATTATCGGCTGGGGTAAGCCCGTGCAAATTTCTCTGCCTAATCCAAAGACCCGTCGAGTGGATGACATCATCATCACGTTGGCAGGCCCTGCGATGAATATAGTTCTCTGTATTACTTTTGCACTTATTGGTGTTATTAGCGATGTTTCCTTCACCGCGAATCGCGGAAGTAATTTGGCGGAATTTTTACTGATGGGAATTTTTCTAAATTCCGCATTGGTTGCCTTTAACTTAATCCCAATACCCCCATTAGATGGATCACGTCTGGCGCTTCGACTCGGGGTTTATTCGGAAGAAATTTTCCAAACTTTATCTCGTTGGGGCTTTTTTATATTACTTATAATCATCAATATCCCAGGATTCAGCCGAGTAATAACGCTAATGATTAGCCCTATTTTATGGCTTTCTGCCACCATTTGGCCTGCCCTTATACCAGTATTTAAATTAATGGGATTAGATTAAAATACCAGAGGCTTGCCTATTTTTATCCCAACGCTGATAACCTATCTATGCAAACACTCGGTGAAAGACTCCAAGAAGCCCGACAACGTCTGGGCGTAACCCTGCGCGAAGCGGCAGAATTTACTAAACTCCGCACGGACTATCTCCAAGCGATGGAAGCGAACCAGTTTGAATCCATTCCTTTGGCGGATGTTTATCGTCGTGGTTTCGTAAAAGTCTACGCACGTTATTTGAGATTAGATGACGAAAAAGCCGTCGCCGATTATAATACTCACCACTCTACGCGAGCGGCTCGCCGTCCGATTGATGCCCTTGAAGGAGAAGAGTTGGATGTAGCTCCTGTGTCGGTGGCAAGCGCGGTACCTCCGATGAACCGCGACACCATGATTTGGATTTCTGTCGGTATTGGTATTTTGGGATTAATCATCCTAATGTTATTCTTCTAAAATTTTTAGAAAAATAAGAGCGGGGATTGACCCCTCGGGTTTCCGGATTAAGTTGAGAGTACATTGACCTCTCGACTTGATCAACGCGTCCTTGTTTTAAACCGTCTATGGCAGCCGGTTAATATTGTAGGCGTTATGCGTGCCATGAATCTCTTGTTTCGCGGTCGTGCTTCCGTAATTTATTCCGATGCCAAGGGCCACCAGGTTTATCCCTCCGCCGAATGGATTAGTTATTCACTCTCTAATCCACCTGCAGACTTAGAATCGATTCGTTCGCCTTGTATTGCTCTACGTATTCCTCGCGTCTTATTACTCGGTGCGTATGACCGCGTGCCGCGTCGCGAAATTCGTTTTAGTCGTCGCAATATTTATTTAAGAGACAGTCATCTATGTCAGTATTGCGGACGAGTATTTCGTGAAGAAGAATTAAACCTCGATCACGTGGTCCCGCGCGATGTGGGCGGCAAGACCAGCTGGGAAAATATTGTGACCGCCTGTGTGCGCTGTAATTCCCGTAAGGCGAATCGATTGCCCGAGCAGGCTGGGATGACCCTTCGACGAGTTCCCGCCAAGCCTAAGTGGCGGCTGGTGGTGGCCTCGTCGCTTTCGACCGATGAAGCCGAAGTATGGAAAGAGTTTTTAGAAGTCACTCCATCAGGCCAATTACCCTGGAGGGCTTAAAATCCTTGGTGCGGGTAAACGGATTCGAACCGATGTCACCACTTTGGAAGAGTGGGGTCCTACCACTGAACGATACCCGCGTGGCCAAGGGCGATGACCTTTCCATATTCACCTGAAGAGGTCAAGACTCCCTCATCGGCAATTTTTTAAAAACACGAAAAATCCCTCAAATAGTGACTTCTTTGCCCTTTTCGATACTCTCAGCTTAGTCCATGATTAATGGTCTTATTGCATGAATAAAAACAAAGCCAAAAAACCTGTCACCGAAGTACTGTTAATGGGGACGCCCTCTAAAAACAGCGATATGCTTTGGTTCACCGGCTTTAATGCATCGGATCCTTTCCCGGCATTTTCTGCCCACGGAAAAAAGATTGGACTCATTCCTCTTTTAGAAGTCGGCCGTGCCGAAAAAGAATCCCACCTTGATGAGATTCTGAATTTATCAGAAATTATAAAAGACTTAAGAAAAACAAACCCCAATGCTGGCGTTGCGGATGCGATTGTTTTAGCCGCACTCAATGAGGGCATTGATGCGTTTCGGGTCCCCGCAGATTTCCCCGTCGGCTTGTACAATCACTTACAATCTCTGGGCTTAAGATTAGTTCCCGCTTCTGAAGGGGATGTGACACCATTATTCCGTAACCGTAGCATAAAAACCAAAAAAGAGATTAACGGAATCAAAAAAGGTAATAGCGCTGCCCGGGCCGGATTTGTAAGAGTAGAACAGGTATTAAAAGAGGCGGTCATCACTTCGCAAAAAAAGCTGCAGTGGCAGGGTAAAAATTTAACCGCCGAAATTTTAAAAGATGAAATCCAAGTCGCGGTGACTCGTGCGGGTGGACTTTTAGACATTGGGCTCATTTGCGCACCCGGCGACCAGGCGATTGATTGCCATAGCTCAGGGACCGGGCCGATTGACGCGAATGAGCTCGTGGTCGTCGATATTTTTCCACGCGACCGCGAATCGTTTAATTATGGTGATATGACCCGTACCTATCTGAAGGGCAAAGCTTCACCTAAACAAAGACATTTGGTCGAAACGGTTTTAGAGGCTCAACGCCGGGCATTAAAATCTATTAAAGCGAAAAAAACAGGTGCCCAAATTCATCAAGGTGTTGTAAATTTTTTTAATTCAAAAGGTTACAAAACTAAAAAAACAAAGATTGGTTATGAAGGCTTCTTTCATGGCACGGGCCATGGTTTGGGTTTTGATATTCATGAAGAGCCTTCTTTATCATCACGTCACACTAAGCCACTACTCGCGGGCGAATGTGTCACCGTCGAACCTGGACTTTATTACTTAGGACTAGGCGGGTGCAGAATTGAAGACTGTGTATTGATCACTAAAACGGGATGCGAAATGCTCTCGAAGCATCCTTATGATTGGGAGATATCTTAATGTCTAAAAATAAGGGACGAGCGGGGACACACACCACGATTATTGAAGCTGCTCGCCCGGTAGTGAAATTATTAGAAAAAAAAGGCAGAGTATCGCGTGGCGTCATCACCGCCGGCGTGGGTGCACGGACCCAATCGATAAAGGTAACACCCTTACCTGGTGCACTTCATGTCATGGTTGTATCCAAGGGATCTCGTCAAGAACTCCACGTTTATGGAATCACGATGCTAGAGGCTAAATTAATTCTCACATCGACAGAGTTTCCCGGATATTTAATAAACTTTCCAAGTGCATAAAGCCCCCGTCGCCATTGCCGAATTATCTTTAGATGACTGGGTTGCGGTCGGATCGGGTTGGACCTATCTACCTTATTTAGTGCGCTATAGCGTACCCGACTTACCCAAAGACTGGAGAAAATTTTTAGATGGTAGATTTTGTGCGGTTTTGGAAAGTGGCCAAACAGGTAATACGACAATTGCCGTTCCGCGCGCGCCATCAGTTAAGGTTTTTAATCTCAATGGAACCGTTATAAAGCACACTCTATCGGGGGCATATGAATCACATCAGGAAAAAATCCTCGCGTATATCAAGGCCTGGAAAAACAAACATCGTACGCCCCACTTTAAGGGCTGGCCCGATTTCCAAGGTGGCTTGATTGGAATTATAAGTTATGAAGCCGTCACGCAGTTCGAACCCGTCGTCTCGGCTCCGGCTGACATCAACACGCCTTTAGCAGTTTTTCTGAATGCCTCCGAAGCCTGTATTTATGATAAAAATAAAAAAGAACTGACCATTGTTATTCTGTGTCCTACTAATCAAAACACCGAAACATCCTGGAACACGGCACGTATCCGCTCCCAAGAATTGGCCAAAAAATGGATTAATATTTGTGACGAAAAAGCCCCTGAGTTTACGAATGGCGTTTATAAAAATCCGACTATCTTAAATTTTTCACTCGATGAGCAGTCATTTAAAAATGCAGTCGTAAAAGTTAAGGATTATATAGCAGCTGGGGATACTTATCAGGTTAATCTTTCGACGCGCTTAGAAGTGCCGGCGATTGATGCAGCTAGAGCCTACGAATGGTTACGCCAAAATAATCCATCGCCGTACATGGGCTACTTAAAATTTTCCGAAGGAGAATTGGTCTGCGGCTCGCCCGAATTATTAGTTGAGGTTATTGCTGGCCAAGTACGCTCACGTCCCATTGCGGGAACTCGCCCTCGTGGTGGCAGTGTCGAGTCCGACGAAAAATGGGCCACGGAACTTTCGGAAAACAAAAAAGAGAATGCCGAACATTTAATGTTGGTAGATCTTCTACGCAATGACGTCGGCCGCGTATCGGTCGCCGGGTCGGTCAAAGTCCCCGAGTTTATGGCGGTGGAACGCTATTCCCACGTCATGCACTTAGTTTCTCAGGTTGAGGGAAAAATTTTACCTACGGCTACCCCGGCTGATGTGCTTAGATCTCTATTTCCTGGTGGCACGATTACGGGTGCACCAAAGGTGCGAACGATGCAGATAATTTCAGAAGTAGAACCAGTGGCCCGTGGATTTTATACTGGTTCCGTAGGCTGGATTGGTGCCTCGGGTAATATGTGTTTTAATATTATTATTCGGTCACTTTGGACCACACAGGGACGCTGTTTTATCCAAGCGGGCGCTGGTGTAGTTGCTGACTCCATTCCGGAGCAGGAATACCAAGAGTCTATCCGTAAAGCCCAGGCGCCACTCCTAGCGGCAACCCAAGCCCGGTTATAATCATGCAGGCTTGGACTAATCAGAAATTTATTACCGTACCCGATCAGGCTACGGTTTCACAAATCACTCCTGACTTCTGCTTCTTTGAAACCTTTGCTTTGCGTGGTGGAAGAGTGGACTCGCCCGAATTTCACGAAGCCAGAATGATGTCGGGCTTAGACCACTTAAGTTTAGATAAAAGTAAGCTACACTTAAATTTTTCTGATAAAATACATCACTGGCAGCTGATTCTAAAAAATCTTTTATCTAGTGAAAAACTTACAGACGTTATTGTGCGCTGGATGGTTGTTCCGAGTAACGATGGTAGTTTGATGGAATGGGTCACAGTGCGACCACTTCCTGCGACCCCAGCATCAGTAGATTTATTTTTGCTAAAAACGGTACGCGACAAAGCCGAGTGGTTGCCACGTCCTAAAACTGGTCCATGGAAGAACTCACAAGCGGCGTTAGACGAATTAAAAAACCTATCACAGGGTCTTGATTTCGAGGGCGTCCAGTTTGATTCACATGGAAATATTTCAGATTGTACGCGCAGTGCATTGGCGTGGTGGGATGGTTCAGAGTGGTTTACCCCCAGTCAGGAAACCCAATGTTTATATAGTGTGTCACTACAGACTTTTCAAAATAGTCTGCGGGATAAGAAATCAATCAAACCAGCGAATCAATCATTTCCGCGTAACGCCCAAAGTTTAATTGTCCTTCGGTCCACGTTTGAAGGTGGCGCTGTGAGGGTCGGAAAAGTTTTTAATTCTGAGCGCGAATTAATTTGGACTGCTTCACCTAATCAAGACGAAGCCATATCTGCTTTAACTCACTTGAAGGAATTTAGACTTCAGCGCTCGGTAAGTTTATTATAAACAGGCCAAGCGGTAGAAAATATAAAAAGAGTTAAATAGATAATGCTGATCAGTGATGAGAATGCTAAAGCAACGAGCAGTTCAGGAAATTTTATGCTCTGATTTTCACCCGAAGATTGATGATAAGCCTTAAAGGATATCCACGTAGCGACGCTGGCTAAGATGAAAAGGCAGGCCAGTGAGCCCTGAAAATGATTAAAGAAAAAACTCGTGAGAGCGGGAAGAGTACGGGCCTCGCCTCTAATAATATTGGCCAAAATAGGTTGGGACCGAAATGCGATTACGCCTACCGAGGTGGGGAGGGCGGCGGTAAGAAAAACCGATAAGCCAGCTGCAATTTTTTGCTCTTTAGGACTCATAAGTTGATTGTTTAGACCATTTAAATGAAGGTCAATCATGGGATTCTCCCTCGCAAATTTTCTAAGACACTACTAGGCTGAAAGGACATGGAACCCTGGTTGCTTTGGATCATTTTTATTTTACTTAACGGAAGCGCTGCGCTGCTCTCATTGGTCGCCGGTGTCGTTTCCGCCTTTTCGTTGGGCGAAATTGAAGAGTTACGACGCCATAATGCCAAAGCTGCCATCGCCTTAGAGCGCTGTCGGGGTGAACAGGGCAACACATTAGCGGCCTTTGAAGTTCTTATCGCGGCCTTTGTCGGAATGAGTGCACTTCTAGGCGGAATATTATTTGGCTCAAAATTAATTGAAATGGCCTCCACGCACTGGGCCTCAGCTGGATTATTTCTCTTCGTTGTTTTAATTTCCTTTTTCATGGCCTGGCTTACAGTGATGTTGCCTCAAAAACTAGGTACGCATTTTCGATTAAATTTAGCCCCGAAAATTGCTCCATCTTTAATGCTCGTTCGTGGTGCATCCTATATCCTGCGACGCCTGGGACGCATGCATGACGCTTTGGCTACGCCCGAAGAGGCAGGTTTTGATCGTGCCGATGCAGATATTGGAAGTATGGCTCAAGCGGCTGCGCGCGAAGGAAAGATAACTCAGGCAGAAAGTACCTTAGTTGCCAACGCCGTTCGATTGGATGATATTCCTGTTTCGCAGGTTTTAACCCCTCGTCCTGTCGTCACCGCTCTTGAAGCAAATCTTTCCGTGGGCGATGTTTTAAGACTCTATTCTAATGTGCCGCACGGTCGGATGCCGGTCTGGGATGTTAATCCCGATCGTATCGTTGGCGTTGTTCGTCGTCGCGATATCTTAAAAGCAGCGGGCGATGGTAAAAGAGAAATTAAAATTAAAGAACTGATGGCACGTGCTCATATCGTGCCCGAGAATGCTACACTCTCTGATGCCTTACACGATTTAGTCCGAGCCCACCAACACTTAGCCGTAGTAGTGGACGAGTTTGGTGCATTCGCGGGCGTCATCACGCTCGAAGATATTTTTGAATCACTATTGGGTTTAGAAATTTACGAGAAAGACGATCCACATCCTGATATGAGAGAGTTGGCACGTCAGCGTGGTCATCGCTTCAATCGTCGACCCGGTTCCGACGGTTCAACCCCTAAGGCCTAAGACCATGCTTCTAGCCTATTGGGTTCACCATTTAGATCCGGTAGCGATTCACTTTCCAGATGGATGGTTTCTTAAAGGCGTCCATTGGTACGGCCTTGCTTATGCGACAGGATTTTTAATCGCGGCTTTGTTATTACACCAATGGAGAGTGAGACAGTTAACCCCACTGCAATCCGCCCAAGATGAGTCGAATTTAATTACGGCTATCATGATGGGGGTAGTTCTCGGCGGCCGCCTGGGTCATGTTCTACTCTACGCTCATGCAGAATTTTTGGCTGATCCGCTCATGGTCTTTAGAGTTTGGCAGGGAGGGATGGCGAGCCACGGAGGTTTTTTAGGGATTATTTTAGTCGCTGCATGGTTTGCGAAGACACGTCGCGTTTCATTTTTAAAAGTCGGCGATTTATTATGTGCGATGGCTCCAGCCGGAATTTTCTTTGGGCGAATTGCCAATTTCATAAACGCAGAACTGGTGGGCCGACCCTCCGATGTTGCGTGGGCAGTTATTTTTCCGCGTGAAGGAAATATTCCTCGTCACCCGTCGCAATTATACGAGGCCATCGGTGAGGGTCTTATCCCTTTTTTATGGGTTTATTGGCGCTACCCTAAAAAACTTCCAGCCGGACAGTTGGCGGGTGAATTTTTAATTATTTACGCGTGCGCTCGCATCATCACAGAAGCTTTCCGCGTTCCAGAGGATGGATTTATTATGGGTCTAACGGCTGGACAATTTTGGACGCTACCATTGTTAATTTTGGGTCTAACCTTAATTTTAATCAGTCGATTTAAATCGAAAGATGTTGCTCGTTGAGTGTGACTGAATGAAGTTTTAATCATGGTAACGGTTCCCTTATTAGATCTCGGCCCGCAGAATGAAGCTTTGGCTCCTGCGTATGAGTCGACCTTTAAAGAAGTCATGAAGTCGAATGCCTTTATTATGGGTCCGCGTCTTGAGGCGTTTGAAAAGTCCTGTGCCGAATTTTTAAAAGTGAAGCATGCCATCGGGGTTTCTTCGGGCACCGACGCCTTACTTTTACCGCTCATGGCTTTGGGAATTGGCCTAGGTGATGAAGTCTTGTTACCCGCGTTTACGTTTTTCGCAACCGCTGGATCGGTCGTCCGCCTAGGAGCTACCCCGGTATGGGTAGATGTTGAAGCACATACATTTAATATTAATTTAGCGGACGCCGAAAAGAAGGTAGGCCCTAAAACTAAAGCCATTATGCCTGTTCACCTTTTTGGACAGTCCTGCGACTTGGTTGGTCTGCGTCAGTTTGCCGATAGTCATAAATTATTTTTAATCGAAGACGCTGCGCAATCGATGGGCGCACGCTGGCAGGGTCATCCTACCATGTCCGTCGGAGATTTCGGTGCGACGAGTTTCTTTCCCTCAAAAAATCTTGGTGGATTCGGTGACTCGGGTTTAGTGACTACCCAAGATGATACATTGGCCGAGAAGGCCCGTATTTTGCGGGTGCATGGGATGCAGCCAAAATACTACCATAAATATTTAGGCGCTAATTTCAGAATGGATCCGCTTCAGGCCGCCCTACTGCACGTGAAGTTACCCCATCTCCCTAAGTATAATTGTGCCCGCGCGGGGAACGCCCTTTTTTATCACAAGTTCTTAAGTGCTGTTAAAGGGATTTCACTGAATGGGCCTGATATGCAAGGTGACGCTAAAATTCTTTTACCTCAGGATTTTTCCGGCGAAGGAATTTGGAACCAGTTCACCCTCCGAGTTTTAAATGGTCGAAGAGACGCCCTGAAGCAGTTCTTAACCGAACGAAAAATTGGCTGCGAAATCTACTACCCGATTCCGCTTCACCGCCAGGAATGTTTTCAGGGTATTGGTCGCGGTGCAGAACATGCGCTGGTAGCAGAAAAACTTGCCCAAGAAGTTCTCAGTATTCCGGTTTTTCCAGAACTTGCCGAAAATCAAAGAGCTTGGGTGGCCGAATCTCTAGCCGCTTTCGTGGCCCAGTAAATCAGAAGAAGCGAATGGTTTTCGCTCTTTGCTTTGCGTGTTCTTCATCCGTGCAAGGTGCATTAGTGGGAACATCAGTTTCAGCACTGACTGGTTTAATGAGACCTTTTTCTAACATATATTTTTCAACTTCATCACCAGAAATATCGGCCAGCATTACGCCATCGATTTCGACACAGGGTGAAAGACGTTGGCCGCTGCGCTCAACCATCTCAGCATAATTAGAGGGGTTGTTGATGATATCGACATCATCGTAGGCTAACTGATGTTTTTGAAAGATAGCGCGGACGCCGTTGGACCAACCACAACTGGGTTTAAGATAAGCTTTTATTTTCATGTAGTCTAATTAAGGCAAACTCTGCCAAAAATCAAGCGAGTGCTCTTTATTTCAGCAACTAGCCTTTTTCTTGCTGACCAACTTAGGGTCATACCAATAGCCAATCCCGTGTAGAGTGCGTAAACAACTTAAGCCTTCCGCGTATTTTTCAAAAAGCACCCGGATTTTGGTGATATATTGATCCACAGAGCGACTACGGGTGTCGGCATGGACTCCCCAGACGGCATGGATTAAATTATTTCGACTAACGACAACCCCTGGATTGCTGGCGAGGTAATAAAGGATGCCTAATTCTTTTTTACCTAACTTAAATTTATTTTTCTCATCAAAAATAATTTCCAGCTGACTAGGATTTATAGTGACGCCGTGAAAATTAAATTTTTCGGTATCGAGATTTATGTTGGCAGTAATTTGGCGGTCTCTGACGACGTCACTTCGACGTAATACCGCTTTAATTCGTGCAATGACTTCGATTGGAGGAGAGGACTTTGGAAAAAACTCATCACAGCCATGATCGAATAGCCCAGCAATGTTTTCTGGGCTACACTGATTCATGGAGCAGAAGATAGCCACCGGGTTTTCGGTTTTACGAATTTCTTCAATCAGAGACTTTGTTTTTTCCAGTGTACTACTAATAACAAATAGTCCGTGAACATGATTTCTCTCCAGAAATTTTAATGCCAAAGAATCTTTTTCAAATGACTGAACTCTAAAACTAGCCTGCTCGAGTTCTCCTATTAATTTTTCTCCATGTACCTCCCCCGCGTTTAATAGTAGAAGCAATGGCTTCGTTTTTAAAACCATAAGGTGCGTAATTTAGGGGTAATAAATTACTTATCTATTTATATGGATTGATTTAATATTTATGGGAAGGTAAAATTTATGAATGAGTGAAAATAAAAATCCCCCCCCGACATCACGGATTGGACTTTTTTTATTTATCATTATTTTTATTGGAACGGCCGCCTGGGGTGGGTACGTCCTCGCCAAGAATGCTCACCTGAAAGGTGCCAAGAGCTCGGTCGATCCGCTCGAGGATCGTAGTTTGTTTGGGCGATAGAGCTTGGCGGAACGAAATCTCTCTAAACTTTCAAAATACTTGACCAAGGTGGTCAGGCTCGTAAGTTCCCCATTCCACCGCGTGCCCCCTTCGTCTAGCCCGGTCAGGACACCTCGTTTTCACTGAGGTAACTGGGGTTCGAATCCCCAAGGGGGCGCCACGGTGGATAATTTAATAAAATAGCCCAAATGGGGCTTTTTATCGGGATATATTTTAGAGAGACGAATTTAGCCATTGCCTAAGTTCAATTTTAAATGAAAACTCATATTCTTCCCATTTGGAGCGTAAATAATGATAACACCATCAATAAAAACGTCCAAAAAAACCATGAAAAAGCCCCATTTTGCACCGCTTTCAGCTCAGGAGAAGGAACTGACGAAGTTTTTTGTAAAAATGGCCGCTATTTTGGGCGTTCAAAGGTCGGTCGCGGAGATATATGCGCTTTTATACAGCTCTCCCGAAGCCCTCGAATTTGATGTTATTCAGGGACGTCTAGGCATAAGTAAAGGCTCTGTCAGTCAAGGACTTAGGTTCCTCAAGGGCAATGGTATGGTGGAGTCCATTAAGGTCTTGGGAAGTCGCCGAGAGCGTTGGCATCCTTCACCATCTTTAGCAGCTTCGCTGGTGGGTTTATTGCGTAATCAGGTTCTTCCGAGTTTAGAAGAGTCGAAACCACTACTCCAAAAATTAGTGAAAGAAGCATCAGACCAAAATTTCTCGGTAGAGGTCATTGATCGGCTGACGCGTTTACAGCGCTGGAACAGTCGAGCACTCGAACTCTCCACCTTTTTACTCCCTCCCCCCGAGGCGTAATTAAGGCTGATTTTATTAGTAGAAATATAATACTTAACGTTCCGGTTCACCCCCCGGCACGAGCGGTAGCCTGTAAGCCTTTCTAAAAAACATCCTATGAAAATCGCAATCACTAGCGGATACTTTGATCCCATGCATCGTGGGCATTTAGAATTACTCAATTTATCAAAGGAGCAGGGCGATAAACTTTGGGTGATTGTTAACAACGACATTCAAGCGGCCTTAAAAAAAGGCAAAGCCTTTATCGATCAAGATACCCGACTTGCGGTGACGACCGCTCTCCGCGTCGTTGACCGAGCTATCCTCGCCATTGATCAAGATGGCTCCGTGTGCGCGACCTTGGAGTTTTTAATTAAAGAAGCCAAAGCCCAAGGTCATGATGTCGTCTTTTGCAAGGGCGGCGATCGTAACGCAGGCAATATTCCAGAAATGACGGTGCTACAAAAATATGGTGCTCATTTAGTCGATGGCCTCGGCGCGAAGATCGACAGCAGTTCGCGAATCATCGCTGAGGCTAAAAACAAAATTTAAAACCCATGAAAAAACGTGCACTCATCACCGGTATCACCGGACAAGACGGTTCTTATTTGGCAGAATTATTACTCTCCAAGGGCTATGAAGTTCACGGCGTTATCCGTCGTTCATCCAGTTTTAATACCGAGCGTATTGAACACCTCTATATGGAGGACCTAGTTCGCGATATTCACGTCAAAAAAATCGCCCTGCATTATGGCGATTTAACCGACAGCACTAATTTAGTTCGAATCATCGGTGAGGTGCAGCCCGACGAAATTTATAACTTAGGTGCCATGTCGCATGTGAAGGTTTCATTCGAAGTTCCGGAATACACGGCCGATACGGATGGCGTTGGCACCCTGCGTTTACTAGAGGCAGTCCGAATTTTAAAGTTAGAGAAAAAAGTAAAAATTTATCAGGCCTCCACCTCCGAGCTTTACGGTAAGGTCACTGAGGTACCTCAATCGGAAACTACTCCTTTCTATCCACGTAGCCCTTATGGTGTAGCCAAAATCTACGCCTATTGGATTACCCGAAATTATCGCGAGGCTTACGGCATGTTTGCGAGTAATGGGATTTTGTTTAACCACGAATCTGAACGCCGTGGCGAAACCTTCGTTACGCGCAAAATCAGTCTCGCCGTAGCCAATATTGTTTTAGGCCTTCAGGACTGCCTTTATTTAGGAAATCTTTCCGCGCAGCGCGATTGGGGTTACGCGCCTGACTTTGTTCAATGCATGTGGATGATTTTACAGCATCATCAAGCTGATGATTTTGTTATTGCGACGGGCAAGATGTACACGGTGAGAGAGTTTTGTAATCTCGCCTTCA
>JBAXIK010000006.1:0-35398 GCA_037138415.1 Opitutia bacterium
CCCCGTAACCGCTAAGAAAACCGCCCCGAGAACCACAATTCCGACTCCTGGGTTCGTTACTAAGAAATCGAGAGCGACCAGCGGATTGAAAGCTTCGTAAACTTGCAGTGCTTGTTGGTGGTGATTGTAGAGTGAATTAATTCCGGTTGCGGCAATAACCGCGAACCAGATGAGAGTGATAGGCCCGAAATACATACCGACTTTTCCTGAACCACGCTTCTGAATAGCGAAAACACCGATTAAAATAATGACCGCGGTGACGGGAATAAAATAACGAATTAACCCAGCGCTGGATGTAGTTTGCTCTTTAACGCCTTCAAGCGCCGATAAGACAGAAATGGCGGGTGTGATCACTCCATCACCAAATAAAAGTGCAGTTCCGAAAACTCCGAGTAGGATGAGAATATTACGGTGCTTGGGTTTATTGTTTGAATTAGTTACTCCTGTCTTAACTTTTTCTTCGTCGTTATTTTTGGAGGCAAGTGAGACCAGGGTCATGATGCCGCCTTCGCCGTCGTCATTAGCTTCCATCATAAATAAAACATATTTTACGGTGACGACTAAGATCAGCGACCAAATGATAAGTGAGAGTGCGGGCACGATTACTTGCACGGGAGTCGCACCTTCATGTAGGCCGTTACGAATACACTCACGAAACGCGTAAAGTGGGCTCGTTCCAATATCGCCAAAGACAACCCCCAGTGCCGCGATTGTTGAAGCCAGCGTAATTCGCTGAATAGGGGTTGAAGAGGTCGGTTGAGCCGTTGCCTCCGGTTTGGCTTCTTTCATGGAATTGAGTTATTCACATTGAGGCATTTTTTTGAGCAAAGCAAAACCAATCCAAGTAGCTGGGGCTTGCCTTTTTGTCACACTTCGGCAATTTTGGGCTTTCCTGCATCATTTAACCCCTTTCCAAATAAACAAATATGAAAACCACCCCTCACGCACTGTTCTCTTATATAGCGGAAGTCGCACCAGCCGCACCAGCTGATGCACCGCCTAATCCGTTTTTACCCTTAATCGGGTATGCACTGCTTTTTGCAGCGATGTATTTCTTTCTTTTTGCTCCCGCTCGTAAGGCGCAAAAGGAACGCGAAAAACTTCAATCTCAGTTAGAGGTGGGTCAGGAAGTTATGACGTCCACCGGAATTTACGGACGCATCACTCACATCACTGACTCGCGCGTCACCATCGAATTAGACAGTGGCAAAATGACGATTCATAAAAGCTCCGTTGCTGGTTTAGCGTCGGATGACTCTAAAGCGCTTTCTGCTTAACCTTTTTTTATAAAAATATTATGACATCCAGGACATGGTTCTGGAAGGTTGGCCTCTCATTGGTTGCACTTGCATGTGCGGTTTATGAGTTCTACCCAATCGCTCCAACCCCACTCGAAGACTTCGTTCCGACTCAGGTTATCAACCAGTCGGCTGAGTTCACTAAAATTCATCAAGAGGCAAAAACGCGCGTAGCGAATAGTAAAATCAGTACCGTCGCCGCTGACCAAAAAGCAGTTTCTTATTATCAGGCCCTACGTGATATCGGAGAAGGCAAGGGTCGAGCAGCCGCGGTGGATTTGCGTCCTTTCTTTTTCGATGAAAAGAATTTTATTCGTGAGCCTGATCAGAATAAGAGAAATGCCATCGTTTTAAAACAGTTGTTACTTCGTTCGCAGGGACGTTTGAAATTAGGTCTGGATTTACAAGGGGGAGTTTCGTTTACCCTGAAGGTCGATCCGACTGGCGCAGAATCTGGTGTAAAATCTGGAAATGAAAAAGCCAACGTTTCACATTCTGAAATGGTCAATCAAGCGGTCCAAGTGATGGAACAACGCGTCAATCAATTCGGCGTTGCAGAACCCGTTTTACGTCCAGTGGGTGATTTATCCCTAGAAATCCAACTACCTGGAGAAGATGCCGCCAATAATCCTGACGTCATCGATGCGTTGAAAAAACCAGCGAAACTTGAGTTTAGACAGGTTTATCGTGGTCGCCGTCCGTTAGATGACGAGCGCGAGCGTTCTACAAAATCATTGGAAGACGAAAGTGGGGCTACCGCAGTTTATGAAGTTTTAACCGAGCGTAATGTGGATCGTCGCACGGGTGAAACGAAGGTTTCTAAATATTATGTTCGTAAACGTGCAGATGCTACGGGTGCGATTATCAAATCATCCTCCGCGCGTTCCGACGATGGTATGTCGTTCTACGTTGATATGAAGTTTACCAATGAAGGCTCGCAGAAATTTGGAGACTTAACCGCAAAAATTTCTGAAGCTAATGGTCGAACAAACTCGCTTGGACAATTAGCGGTCGTACTCGATGGTGTCTTGCAGTCGGCTCCAACTGTGCGTGAAGCTATCCGAAGCACGGGTGCGTCAATCACCGGGTCTTTCACTCGCGAAGAAGCGATCAATCTCTCCAATGTTTTAAATAATCCGCTGGAGTTCCCGTTAATCACGCAAGACGTGACTTCAGTGGGTCCGTCATTAGCGAAAGACGCCCAAGACAAATCAGTCGTCGCATCAGTCGTTGCGGTGGCATTAGTTGTGTTATTCATGGTCGGCTTTTACGTTTGGGGCGGATTCGTCGCCGTAATCGGCATGGTGTTGAATTTATTCCTGATGCTTGGCGCGATGGCCTATCTCGGAGCCACCATTACCTTACCGGGTGTGGCGGCGTTGGTTTTAACTCTGGGTATGGCGGTCGATGCCAACATCTTAATCCTTGAGCGTGTTCGTGAAGAAGCGCGGGTGGGCAAAGATCGTGCCGCCTCACTTCGCGAAGGATACAACCGAGCCATGTGGACGATTGTGGATGCAAACTTAACCCACTTACTGGTTGCGATTATTCTCGCCACGATGGGTACGGGACCCGTTCGCGGATTCGGTATCACGTTGATTATCGGTATCTTCACGACGCTCTTTACGACGCTGGTAACCTGTCGAGGTATCCAAGAATTTGTTTTAGAGAAAGGAATTATGAGTCGTCTATTTGGACTCCCTGTATTCAAGCACACTTTAGACATTCACTTCTTAAAGTATGCCCGCGGTGCCTTTATTGTATCATGGTTAATTATTGCTCTCGGTATCAGTGAGCTCGCCTACAAAGGAAAAGACGCCTTCGGTAAGGATTTCCGTGGTGGCGAATCGACCATGATTGCCCTTAATGACACCGTCAAGGTGGACACCAATAAGGTCGTTCAGTTAGCTACAGCCGCGGGACTACCTGACACTACGATTACGGTGCAGAAGCCTATTGGTGGAGGCGAAACGCGACTCCGTATTGAAACCGAATTATCTAAGGACCACGGTAAAGCCGACTTCGTAAATTTAATAAAAATTGTTGATCAGATTAAGAAAAATTATCCGCAGATCTTGAAGGACCCCCAAGCTCCCACTGACAAAATACTATTAGTGCGTGAAGCCATTGGTGGATCGGTCAGCAATGAATTACGTTTCAATGCTATCCTTTCAGTCGTGTTAGCACTCGTCGGTATTGGTATTTACGTCTCGCTACGTTTCGAAACCGGTTTCGGTATCGCGGCAATGGTGGCGACGTTGCACGACGTCCTCATGACGGTGGCACTGTTCGTCTTCTTTGGAGGTCAGTTTAATGCCGCTCTCATTGCAGCGATTTTATTAATCATCGGTTACTCGGTGAATGATACCATCGTTGTCTTTGATCGTATTCGTGAAGAGTTAGAGAATAATCCGACCCGTTCGTTGCGCGATGTCATCCACTTCGCGATTAACCGAACGATGTCCCGTACCATTCTCACTTCATCCACCGTTTTCCTCTGTGCCGTTGCGCTGTGGGCATTCGGTGCAGGTGATGTTCGTCTCTATGGCGAAGTTTTCATCTACGGTGTATTAACGGGAACATTCTCTTCCATTTTTATCGCAAGTCCGATTTTCTATTGGTGGCACAAGGGTGAACGCAAAGGTGTAGATGCAGCGGAACGCCCACGTAGCTATTCATGGGAGGCTGGATCGGACGCCAAATAGAACTGTTATGGCCGCATGGTTATATCGAGCTACCGACGGCGGGCTGGCCCAGCGTATTGCGTCGAGTTTAGGAATCTCTGAACCGCTTGCACATGTGTTGGCACGCATGTTTACCGATGAGTCGCAGGCTGAACAACATTTGCGTCCACAGCTTTCGCATGTCTCCGATCCGTTCGCAGTCGGCAATCTGCGTGTTGCGGCTGAACGAATTCTTTTAGCGGTTAGTCAAAAACAACGTATCGCCCTCCTGGGTGATTACGACGTAGACGGAGTTTCTAGCACGGCGATGTTGGTGCATCTTCTTCGTCGCTTAGGAGCCGAGCCCGCCGCTTTTGTGCCTCGCCGATTAGAAGAGGGCTATGGTCTAACCATGGCGGCACTGGAACGCGTTGTTAAAGAAGCACAGCCTCAATTATTTATTGCTCTAGATTGTGGCACTAATTCTATTTCCGAGATCGAGTTTTTAAAATCGAACGGTGTAGAAGTCATCGTGGTCGACCACCACGTTGCTAAGTCAGCACCTGCAGATTGTATTTTGGTTAATCCAAGAGTGAATGATGATGCTCAAGCTCCCTGGCAAACGCTCTGCACGGCAGGCTTAGTTTTTAAATTAATCCATGGAATATTAAAAGTATTAAGACTCGCCGGTGATCCACGTGGTACTCATATCGCAGTTAAAGAGTATCTTGATTTAGCCGCTTTGGGTACGATTGCTGACTTAGTTCCATTACTCACTGAAAACCGTATCATTGCCGCCCATGGATTGAGAGCCTTGAGTGAAGCAAAGCGTCCTGGAGTTAGAGCACTAATCGCAGTCAGTGGAATGGAGCCCGGAGCCACCCTGAGTTCGGTGGATGTTTCTTACCGCATCGGTCCGAGAATCAATGCCAGTGGACGATTAGCCGATGCGTCATTGCCTCTGAATTTGTTGCTCGCGGAAACCGTAGAAGACTCTGAACGCGATGCTGAGCTACTCGATCAAATTAATAGGGAAAGACAGGAGATCGATAAACGGGTGACCGAAGATGCCACCGAGCAGGCGAAATCGATGGGTGAGCAAGAGGGCTATGTTTTATTTGGCGATTGGCATCCAGGTGTCGTAGGTATCGCAGCAGGTAAAATCTGCCGAGCCATGGATCGTCCGGTGATTGTCCTAGGAAAAGAGGGTGATATCGCCAAAGGTTCGGGCCGTAGTATTCCTGGAGTGAATTTGGTCGAAGCACTTAATTCCTGTGCTGATATTTTAAAAACCTACGGTGGTCACCCGATGGCCGTAGGTATTTCGTTAGCTGCATCGGATGTAGAACAGTTTCGTGCTAAGTTTACGGCTGCGGTTGCGTTGCAGAAAAAGAGTACAAATTTAGTTACGGATAGTCGCGATTTAGATATTACACACTGGCTTAAACTAAATGAAATTAACGAAGGTTTACTCGATGACATGGAATTACTACAACCCTATGGAGAATCTAATAGTGAACCTGTTTTTGGGGTGCGGGGATTTGTTTTTGATAAAAGCCCAACCCAGTTCGGAGAAGGAAATATAAGATTTCAGATTTCACTCTCCGCCCAGCGTCGACTCAGTTTTATCGCCTGGAGAATGAGTAGTCGGATTCCCGAGGTCGGTAAAACTGTCGATTTAGCGGTGAAACTTGCCTGGAATCGTTGGCAGGGTCGCAAGAGTATCCAGGTTGAAATTGTCGATTGGCGCTATTCTGCCTAAGAAATCTTGAAACCTTCAACGGTTTTACCTGTAATACTTTATACCCCTATGATGAAATTTTTAACTACACTCTTAATTAGTTGTTCTGCTTTGGCGGCTGCTGATGCACCCCAGCGCAAATTACTTTTTTTCACCAAGTCGAGTGGTTATGAACATGTTGTAATTTCTTGGAAGGACGGAGCTCCCAGCTTCGCTGAAAAAGAATTACAAAAACTAGGTACGGAAAATAACTGGAAATTTGAATTCTCCAAAGATGGATCCAAATTCTCGAACGAGTATCTCGCGCAATTTGATGCTTTGATTTTTTATACTACCGGTGACTTGTGTGATAAAGGTAGAGACGGTAATCCGCCCATGACCGCGGCAGGCAAACAAGCTCTTTTTAACTACGTTAGGGCCGGTAAAGGCTTTGTCGGTCTCCACTCGGCCTCCGATACATTCCATACCGATAACGAAGCCGACAAAGGTCCTGAGCGTTATTTAAATCACTGCGAAAAAGCCGATCCCTATGTTCACTTTTTAGGCGCTGAATTTATTATTCATGGCAAGCAACAAGAGGCTAAGAATATCGTCATTGACCCCAAGTTTCCTGGCTTTGAAAAAGTAGGTGAATCTTTTACGTTCAATGAAGAGTGGTATTCACTCAAAGATTTTAAGGACGATATCCATGTTCTCACCGTGATGGACTCACCGAAGATGGAAGGAACTATGTATGACCGCCCCGCCTATCCTAATTGCTGGGCGCGTGCGGAAGGCAAGGGACGTGTTTTCTATACTGCGATGGGACACCGTGAAGACGTTTGGACCAACCCTATTTTCCGTCAGATCCTCGTCGGTGGAATCAAGTTTGCTACCGGTGATGCACCAGCCGATTTAACTCCTAATTTAAAGACGGCGGCGCCAGGTTCAGAAAAGAACCCGAAATATGTTCCCCAGCCAGTGAAGAAAGTGGTTCCAGTTCCTGCGGCTACCCCAGTCAAAAATTAAGACTGTTTCTTAATTTCTAGATACTCGGACGGCTCAACGGGGGTGACCGAGAGTCGATTGCCTGGTCGTAAAATTAGCATGCTTCGTAACTTTTTATTTTCACGAATTTGTGGTAGCGTTGCTACCTGCTTAAATTTCTCGACGAATGATACTTCGATGCAGCTCCAGCGTGGATTGAGCTGATCGGATTTAGCGTCATAATAATCTGACTTGGAATCGAACTGGGTCGGATCGGTGAAAGCCACTTTGGACACCCGTGCTATACCCACGATTCCAGGTTCGGCACAGTTAGAGTGATAAAAGAGCACAACGTCGTTTAGTTTTGCAGCCCTCATGTAATTGCGGGCTTGGTAATTTCGCACACCCGTCCACGGCTCTTTTTTACGTTTCTTTAAATCGTCGATGGAGAACTCATCTGGTTCCGATTTCATTAGCCAAATGTTCATGTCTTTATAACTCTCAGATTACTTACGATGACAAGTTTTGAAAATACATTTTACTGTCGTTGCACTTTTAAGATTACTAAATTACTTAATTATAAATGCGTTTGTTTGATTCCCATTGTCATCCGCTCTCCCTCATTAAAACGGGCAAGGTGCAGTCATGGTTAAACGAAATTAAGGCAGTGGGGTTAGAAGGTGTGATTGCGATTGGCACGGATTTGGCTGACTGGACTGAATACCGAAATCTAGCAGAATCACATCCTGAATTTATTCACTATACCGTAGGGCTTCATCCTGGGTATGTCACAGAGGGGTGGGAGGAAACCGTTGCCGCAATCTCACCTTACTTCGCCGATAAAAGGCATCCAGTTGCCCTGGGGGAGATTGGCTTGGACTATTACCGTTTGCCTGAAGATCCCAGCGAAGCTGCACAAATTAAGGAATGGCAGAAAGGTGCTTTTCAACAACAGTTGAGATTAGCGTATCAATTTGGATGTCCGATCGTGATTCATTCACGTCACGCTTTTCATGATTGTGTGAAGATGATTGATGATAGCGGCGCGGACTGGAAAAAAGTTGTTTTTCATTGTTTCACGGAAGGACCCGAATGCGTGAATGAGTTAAACAAGCGGGGAGGTCGCGCATCATTCACGGGTGTGATTACTTACCCTAATGCACCCATTGTTTCGGCAGCATTAAAGGCGCAGGGGCTGACGCGACTCATGCTCGAAACCGATGCTCCTTATTTAACTCCTCAATCCAAACGTGGACAGGAAAATTCATCGGCCTACCTAGGAGAAATCGCTCAAAAAGCGGGGGAAATTCTTAATCTACCGGCGGATGAGATCGCGACCGTTGCGACCTTAAATACCCGACAATTCTTCGGAATTTAACTGTATGAAACCTGATTGTCACACGTTTGACGCATAAAAAGGGTATTCGTATAATAGGATACAAGCGGATGACAAATTTGCGTCGAGGAGCTAACGAACAAAGTTTAAAGGCCGCATTAGGACCTTTGGGATGGACGACCCCGGTAATCGATACCTTTTTTAATTCACGACAGTTCGACGAATTTTTGGAAAGAGTACTGGCCGCTGGGCGATCCGATTTTTTTGCATCCGCTAAAGAACAGGCACAACTTTCATCTACATGGAATGATTCATGCTTAGCGCGTATTCCCAGAGAGGGTCCGCTCGTGGTTATGGCCAATCATCCGCATGGAATGGCCGATGGTATTTTGGCGATGGATTTTCTACTCCGTGTTCGATCGGATATTTTGGTCGTAGGCAATCGGTGGCTCGCACAAATTCCTGGAATTCGTCCCTGGTTAATTGAGGTAAATCCATTTGATCCCAATCAAGCTGACTTTGGTAACTTAGCGGGCACGCGACGAATTCTTACTCACCTTAAATCAGGTGGTGCGATTCTAACTTTCCCATCAGGTGAGGTTTCCAGTTTTACTTTTAGTGCCATGAAAGCACAGGATCCTGTCTGGTCACCGCAAGTGGTTCGGATGGCTCGTATCGCTAAAGCCTCGATTTTACCGTTACATATTGAGGGTGGTAACTCTAAAACTTTCTATTCGCTCGGCTATATTCACTCTAAGCTACGGACCTTAATGCTATTGCGGGAGTTCAATTCTAAAAAAGGAAAAGTCATTAGACTGAGAACTGCAAAAGCGGTTCACCATTCGCAACTGGAGGACCATCCGGACGACGAGGAAGCCACCAGTTTTCTTCGTTTGCGTTGTGAGCTCTTGCAGAACCGAAAAGATGAGTCGGTCAAAAAAACCGCCAAAGAGACCAGTCACTGGGCTCAAGTCATTCCGCCCATTAATCCTAAATTAATTCGTGCGGAATTAGAAAGTTTACCTACGGAAGACCTTTTACTGACCAGCGGAGATTTTAAAATTTACCGCTTCTTGGGTTCGGAACTGCCGCACACCATGAAAGAAATCGGCCGCCTTCGCGAAATTACTTTCCGTGCGGTGTCCGAGGGTACGGGATTAGATTGTGACCGTGATGCGTTCGATGATTGGTACGATCAACTTGTTTTATGGGACGATAAAGAGTCTAAGATCGTCGGTGGTTATCGATTGGGTCCGACCAATCGAATTCTTCCGTTAAAAGGAAAACACGGAATGTACACGGCTACTTTATTTGATTTCAAAGGTGAGTTCTTCCGTCGTATGGACCCCGCATTAGAAATGGGCCGTTCGTTTATTCGTGAAGAATATCAGCGCAAACCGACGAGCCTTCCGTTATTGTGGCGTGGTATTGGGCGCTATGTTGTTAGATTTCCTCAGTACCATTTATTATTCGGTCCAGTGAGTATCAATCCAGAGTATGGTCAGGCCTCAAAGGAACTTATTTTATCCTATTTGAAACATAATCGCACAGCCGAAGATTTAGCACCGCTTGTGCGTGCAAAAAATCCTCCACGCTCAATGAGTCTACGTGATGCAGACCTAGAAGTTCTGCAACGCTGCGCGTTCGATCTGGAACACGTTTCCGGTTTAGTCAGTGATCTCGAGCCTGATGCCAAAGCGGTACCCGTGCTCTTAAAACATTACCTCAAGTTAAATGGCAGACTGATTGCCTTTAATGTGGATCAAGGATTTGGCGGCTGCTTAGATGGACTGATTGTTGTCGATTTAACTCAGACCGACCCAAAATTATTGTCTGCTTATATGGGTGAGGAAGGTGTTAAGCATTTCCTCGCTTACCACGACTTCGACCCCGCAGTGTCAGATAAATAAAAAAGGCAGGGGATGAGCCCTGCCTTTTTTATTATATTTAAGATATCGAGACTACGCCTGAGCGAGTGCCTGTTCGATATCTGCGATGATATCTTCTACATCTTCGATACCTACCGAGAGACGAACGTAATCATCAGTGACACCGGCTGCTTGACGTTCCTCGGCTGTTAACTGGGAGTGCGTGGTTGAAGCTGGGTGAATAGCGAGTGAACGTGCATCACCAATGTTAGCGACGTGACTATGAAGTTTGAGTGTGTTGATGAATTTAGTTCCACCTTCGAGGCCGCTCTTCACGCCAAAACCAACCAGCGCACCGAATCCATTGGTGAGATATTTCTTAGCGAGATCGTGGTAGCGGGAGGATTTGAGCCCTGGGTAGTTGACCCATTTTACTTTGGAGTGGGACTCAAGGTACTGAGCAACCTTAAGTGCATTGGCGCAGTGACGCTCCATCCGGAGGTGTAAAGTTTCTAGACCTTGTAAGAGTAAGAAAGCATTGAAGGGTGATAAGCAGCTACCCACGTCGCGCAAGAACTGCAGACGCATTTTCATGATAAAAGCAATATTAGCTCCGCCTGCTGGGGCGAAGGCCTTGAAGGCTTCCCAGTGAGGAAGACCGTGATAAGACATATCCGGTTCGGTGAATCCAGGGAAACGTCCGCGACCCCAGTCAAAGTTACCACCATCAACGACGATACCACCGATACTGGTTCCGTGTCCACCGATGTGTTTCGTTGCCGAGTGAACTACTACATTAGCGCCGTGTTCGAATGGGCGATTTAAATAAGGTGATAGGGCGGTGTTATCGATGATGAGTGGAACGCCTGCTTCTTTTGCGATTTTCGCAACTTCTTCGAAAGGAAAGATGTTTAAGCGTGGGTTACCTAGGCCTTCACCGAAAAACGCTTTGGTATTCGGCTTTAGAGCTTTACGGAAGTTCTCAGGATCATCTCCATCGACGAAGGAAACTTGGATGCCGAGTTTAGGTAGGGTGTAATGGAAGAGATTGTAGGTACCGCCATAAAGTTGGGCAACGGAGACGATGTGGTCGCCAGCTCCAGCGATATTAAGAATGGAGGCGGTAATTGCAGCTTGTCCGGAGGAGTGAGCTAGTGCACCCGACCCGCCTTCGAGGGATGCGAGGCGTTGTTCGAGCACATCGGTTGTCGGATTCATAATCCGGGTGTAGATGTTGCCGAGTTCCTTAAGGCCGAAAAGGTTAGCGGCATGTTCGGTGTCGCGGAATTGATAACTGGTGGTCTGGTAAATAGGGACCGCACAGGCGCCTGTGGTTGGGTCTGCTTTTTGGCCAGCGTGGAGGGTGCGAGTTCCGATTTTCATAGGTAGGTTTCTCCAGTGTATGTATACCGACTCGATTTCAAGCCAGATTGGCTTTTATGACATCTAATAGTGTCCGAACGATTCATTCTCGCCCATCGGGCTAAGATTAATCTAACTATTAAGCATGCCAGTATTACTGCACGATACCATGTCACGCGAGACGCGCCCCCTGTCACTCCGGGCCGGAAAGTCGATGTTTGGTATGTATTGCTGTGGTCCCACGGTTTATGGCCCAGCCCACATTGGAAATTTTAGAACCTTTATTCTGCAGGATGTTCTTCGTCGGACATTAGAGGTAGACGGATTGAAAGTTAAGCACGTCAGAAATATTACCGATGTTGATGACAAGACTATCCGTGGGGCTCAGGCCGCCCAAACGACTTTAACAGAATTCACAAAGCAGTGGACCGACAAATTTCACGCAGACTGCGAGGCACTAGGACTTTTAACGCCTCACGTTGAACCGAGTGCGGTTGCGCATATTCCACAACAAGTGGCTATGATTAAAGCACTTGTAGATAAGGGACATGCCTACGTTGCCAAAGACGGATCGGTTTACTTTAAAGTCAGCAGCTGCCACGACTACGGTAAGTTAAGCCATTTGGATCTTTCAAAACGTGAGACTCAATCGACGAACAGTGCCGGTGAGACTAATGATTCCGACGAGTACGATCGGGAGTCGGCCTCCGACTTTGCCTTGTGGAAGTCGAGAAAGCCTGAAGACGGCGCAAATTTTTGGTCTAGTCCCTGGGGTGAGGGTCGTCCGGGCTGGCATATCGAATGCTCGGCAATGTCGCTTGAACATTTAGGCATAACTTTTGACCTCCATGGTGGTGGCATCGACTTATGTTTCCCACACCACGAGAATGAAATCGCCCAAAGTGAATGTGCAACGGGCATACCCGGCTTTGCTGCACACTGGTTTCATAGTGCACACCTGCTGGTGGAAGGTGAAAAAATGTCAAAAAGTAAGGGAAATCTGTATACATTAGAGGATTTAAAGGCCAAGGGTTACACGCCCATGGAGGTTCGCTTCGCGCTCATTGCCGGGCACTATCGAAGTTCGCTCAATTTTACTCTCAAAGGTCTAGAAGATGCACGTTCGGCTCTCGGTAAGATTGAAAAGGGCACCGAAAGGATTCTTATGGCAGCAGGATTCTCGAAAGAGGAGTTTGCTGCACCTACGAAGCAGGAAATTCAAACCTCTTGGGGACGATTTGCTCCCGCTTGGGCAGTTTTGGAGAATGATTTAAACATTCCCGGATGCCTTGGACAGATTTTTACCGTCTTGGCGGACAAATCTGAACTCACGGTCGAGTCTGCCCGACAAGACTTAAGCGGTTTAGCCAAAATTCTCTTCGCGTTAGGTCTCAAACTTTTTACCTCGGCACCCGCGCAAGGTGTTCCGGCCAATGTCGCCGAGCTCGGTGCCAAACGTTGGGCGGCGAAACAGGCGAAGGACTTCTTGGCCGCCGATCGTCTCCGCCTGGAACTCGCCGAACTGGGTTGGACGATGCTCGACCGCAAGGATGGGTACGACCTCAAAAAGTCTTAAATAATTTTATTAGACAGGTTGACTTCAGTTCTACCGAATTGGTATAATGATTACCTATGTCTCAATCTTCCTCCACCTCTCAACGTGTCGCTTTTCTCTTACTCGGTGCTTCTTTAGCCCTTGGATTTATTATTGGCGCCGAAAAATTAAGCACGGCTATTGCTCAAGTACGAAAAAGTCAGCCCTCAATCATGGTTAAAGGTGTCGCCACCCAGAATGTAAAATCAGATCAAGCAATCATGGATTTTTTAGTGATTTGGAGAGGTACAGATGCAGTTTCGGGTAAGAAAAACTCCATTTTACAACGTGATATTTTGAGAAAAAAACTTCTTGATTTTGGATTTAGTGAATCGGAAATAATTATGGATGGACTTGAGCAAAGAAGATTGGAGCCAGCTAACACAAAAACAACGGGTGCCATTGAGTATGATAAATATGCACGTGGTACAGTGCCTGACTTTATTTATTTTACAGAATTCAAAGTCACTACAGCGAAGGTTGATCTCGTTGATAAGTTCTTACGTGAAGACATCGCTTTAGAAAATGATGTTGAAATAGGTCGTCGGCATGTTGCCTATAAGCTAATCAATGTGGACGATTCTAAAAAAGAATCACTGATTGCGGCGGCTAAAAATGCCCGAGCTCGTGCGGAAGTTTTAGTATTAGGTTCCGGAAGTAAAATTGGCACATTGCTCGATGCATCACAGGGTGCGTTTTCTATTCAAGCCAAAGACTCCGTCGGGGACAGTGACTATGGTTCCATCGATACCAGTTCTATTGAGAAAACGATTCGCGTAGTGGTGACGATGACCTACGAAATTGTTAAGGAATAAAGGGTAAAATCTCAAATAGTGGGGAGGGAGGTGTGTCCATTCTTGCGCTTGGGTCGAAGAGACCCTAGCGAAAGGGATAACCTTTTCGTATGTCTACACGTACACCTATGACTCCCTTAGAGGAGATTCGCCACTCGGCTGCTCACATGCTCGGCGCAGCCGTTTTAAGATTATTTCCCCAGGCTCAACTCGATATCGGGCCCCCAACAGATAACGGATTTTATTATGATTTCGATTTAGATCACGCCTTCACCGCCGAAGACCTAGTTAAAATTGAAGAAGAGATGAAACGTATCTCGAAAGAGAACCAGAAATTTGAACGGATGGAGTGCAGTCGCGAAGAGGCTGAACAAATCATTAAGGAACGCGGACAAAATCTTTATAAACTTGGTCGTCTGGCCGACATTCCTCAAGGCGAGCAAATTTCTTTTTATAAAAATGGTGAGTTCATGGACCTATGCGCAGGTACCCACGTGAGATACTCTTCTCAGGTTAAAGCGTTCAAACTTCTAAATATCGCGGGTGCTTATCACCGCGGTAATGAAAAAAATAAACAGTTACAGAGAATTTACGGTACCGCTTATGCGACCAAGGATGAGCTTGAACAATCCGTAGCACGTGCGGAAGAAGCTAAGAAGCGCGATCACCGGAAACTAGGTAAAGAACTAAAACTTTTCCACATCGACGAAAAAGTAGGGCAGGGCCTTATTCTCTGGACGCCGAATGGTGCAGTGGTTCGCCAAGAGCTCCAAAATTTTATCTCTGAGCAATTATTCCGTACAGGATATAAGCAGGTCTTCACACCCCACATCGGCAATTTAGATTTATACCGTACCTCGGGACACTTTCCTTATTATAAAGACGCACAGTTTCCTCCAATCGTCGAACGTGAAGCGATGGAGATGTTATCCAAAGAAGGTTGTGGTTGTGGTGAATTAACTAACCGACTCGAGCAAGGTGTCATCCAGGGTTTCTTGCTGAAGCCTATGAATTGTCCGCACCATATCCGAATTTTCGCCTCTCAACCTCACTCCTATCGCGACCTACCCGTTCGGCTGGCTGAGTTTGGCACAGTGTATCGCTGGGAACAGTCGGGTGAGTTAAACGGCATGACACGTGTCCGCGGATTCACTCAAGACGACGGACACCTTTTCTGCACCGAAGATCAAGTCGGACAAGAAGTTCAAGGCTGTCTCGAATTAGTAAAGATTGTGCTCAAGACTCTCGGTCTAAACGATTATCGAGTTCGTGTAGGCTTAAGAAATCCTGACTCCAATAAATACACTGGCTCTACAGAAAATTGGGATAAGGCCGAAGCCGCTTGTCGTGCAGCTGCCGCAACACTCGGTGTTAAATTTACCGAAGAAGCAGGAGAAGCCGCATTTTACGGACCTAAAATCGACTTCGTTGTTCGCGATGTCATTGGTCGTGAGTGGCAGTTGGGTACGGTTCAAGTTGATTTTAACCTACCTGAACGTTTTGAACTTTCATTTATCGGACCTGACAACAAACCGCATCGTCCGGTCATGATTCACCGTGCGCCGTTTGGCTCGATGGAAAGATTTGTTGGAATTTTAATTGAACACTTTGCAGGTGACTTCCCAACCTGGTTGGCTCCTGAGCAAGTCCGCATCATCTCCTTAAATGATGATATGAATCCCTATTGTGAAGAACTCGGTAAGAAATTAATTGAACTAAATATTCGCTGCACTGTGGATGGATCGTCTGATAAACTCGGCGCTAAGATTCGTCGGGCCGAACTCACCAAGGTGCCTCACATGTTGGTGGTCGGTGCCAAAGAAAAAGAAGCCGGCTTAGTAAATGTTCGCTCTCGTGCTGATAAATCCTTTGAGGGTAACCGGACTTTTGATGAGTTTATCTCTTTGGTGAAAGCGGAGATTACTGAACGACGATTAAAGGCTGTCGTCGCTGCACCTGCATCGCCTAGTCCTTCGTCTGGTACACACGGTGCCTAATAAGTGTACGTCTTCGACGCAGAATTGTCACTCTTCGCGGATTGCGGATATAATCTAAACTCCTTGATTTAAATGATGTCCAAAAACCGTACGACATCACGTCGAGACTTCCTAAAGTTTGCTGGAGCTGGTAGCCTCGTTTTAGGCGCTTCGGCAGTACCAGCATTAGGCTCCAGTCCACGTGAGAGTAAGTATAATACTGGAGTTGGTTCGGCTAAGAATATTATTTTTATGGTGAGTGATGGAATGGGTCTAGGAACGCTCAGTGCGACTCAACAGTTTTTAAAATTAAAGGAAAACCGCAGCAGTCACTGGTTAAAAATCTATCAAGATTTACCAGCGGTGAGATCCCTGTGTGAAACTTATTCAGCTACAGGTCTAGTGACGGACTCTGCCGCAGCGGCAAGTTGTTGGGGAATTGGTGAACGCATTGAAAACGGAGTTATCAATGTTACGCCTGATGGTCGAAAGCCAGTCACGCTCTTACAGAAAATGAAAGCAGCGCGTAAATTGACAGGGTTGGTCACAACTGCGACTGCTACCCACGCTACCCCCGCTGGCTTTGTGGCTAGTTTACCAGCACGGAAACTACAGCCCGAAATCGCTCAGCAATATTTAGAACGTGGCGTGGATGTCATTCTTGGCGGTGGTTGGACGCATTTTGATAATAATCTTAAAAGTGCATACGAAAAGTTTGGATATAAAATTGTCCAGAACCGCGATGACCTTTTAGCGGTTAAACAACGACAGCCACTGCTTGGATTATTTGCCGAGAAATATATACCCTTTGAAATCGATCGAATTAACACGCCAGAGTTGAAGGCATTCACTCCGACCTTGAATGAGATGTCACAGGTAGCTTTGTCGCAGTTGTCGCAAGGGCCTGAAGGCTTTTTCTTGATGATTGAAGGCGGACGCATTGATCACGCAGCACATGCCAATGATGCTGGTGCGATACTCTTGGAACAAATCGCATTCGATGAAACCATTGCTACGGTTCTTAAATTTATTGAGAAAAACCCTGATACTTTACTCATTATTACTACCGATCACGGTACAGGCGGAATGCAGATTAACGGGGTAGGTAATGATAATTTTGATACCAACGTTCCTTCTTATTTCGATACTAATAAGTCTTTCTTACGTTTAGGTGATTTCAAGATGTCACTCGAGCGACTATTTACTGAATCTGAAAATTTAAAATCTACGGCTGCGTTCCGTGATTTGGTAGTCGGGGTCACTAATCTTAATTTCAAAAAAGAAGATTTGAATTCACTCTCTGACATAGAATCTCTTCAGAAAATCCTCCCGCTATATACGGCTGCAGGGTGGACGAGCGCTAATCACACCTCGGAGATGGTTGAGTTTTGTGCTTACGGCCCAGGGGCATCACTGTTCACCCCGTACTTACGTAATGAACAGGTGCACGCGAATCTTCTTCGGGCTGCAGGTTTAAGTTAGTATTTTACACCGCAGCCGTAAGACTTCGTGCTGTTAACTTCGATCTTTTTATTATCGTGGGTAGCTGCAACCGCGGCTAAGACATAATTTGTAGCTTTGTCGATGTCGCTAGATTTGGCGGAGCTTATATTATCAATCGCCCCTTTGTAAACGAGCACTCCTTCGCGATTAATCACAAAGCAGTGTGGTGTGGTCTTAGCATCAAATAATTTTGCAATAGCACCATCTGCATCATCAATCACCACCGTCGCTTTATTTTTATCAGCTGTCACAGCACTTTTTAGATCTGGTATTTTTCCGCCGGTATTGATGGTGATCCAGATGTGTCCTGCTTCTGTAACTTCGGCTTGATAGTCTTGCATTTTTCCTACGCTATAAAACTTCTTCACGAAAGGGCAGGTGGGGTTGTACCACTCGAGGACGACAATTTTACCTTTGAAGTCGGATAGTTTTACGGTTTTTCCATCGATGGTCTTACCCGTGAAATCACTAGTATTTTTTCCGATTTCAGGGGAAGCAAAAGCGACAATTGCGGTAAAGCAGGATAGAATGAGTAATAGTTTTTTCATTTTTGTGATGTAATACTAGAACAACCAATACCCCTGGAAAGTTCCATATCGCTAAAAATTTGAACACTTTTGACCTTTTTATTTACTCATGGATTGCCAAATGAGGCAAAAGAGGCGAATGAGTTGAATATGGCTTATGCCAAGAACATTGCGGTCGTATGCGCAACCGAGGCATCCCTCTGGGAGGAGCTCCGTGCCCGGGCTGAGCAAATCAGTCAAAGTGAGGCCGCTTTAAGTCCTTTACTAAATCTTTACGTTTTAGAGCGAAAAAGTTTTGCCGATGGAATCGTCCATCGTCTTGTCGATCGATTGTCTCTAACCGGAAAAGATTCGGCTATGGTTGTGCAGGCTTTGGCGCAGGCACTACAAGCTGATCCCGAAATCGTGGCTCAGATGCGGATGGATATTAAAGCGATTCTTGAACGCGATCCGGCGACGGAGCATGCCTTAGTGCCTTATTTATGGTATAAGGGTTTTCATTCCATTTCATTACATCGAATTTCGCATTACTTATGGAAATCGGGTCGTAAAGATTTGGCGATGTACCTGCAGTCTTTAATGTCAGAACATTTGGCGGTGGATATTCACCCAGCTGCTCGTTTCGGCGTAGGAATTTTATTAGACCACGCAACTGGTTTTATCGCTGGAGAAACGGTGGTCGTCGGTGACAATGTATCGATTCTTCATGAGGTTACATTGGGAGGAACAGGCAAAGCGCGTGGGGATCGACATCCGAAAATTCATTCGGGGGTACTCATCAGCGCTGGTTCAAAAATTCTTGGAAATATAACCATTGGTGAAGGTGCTAAAATCGCTGCTGGATCTGTGGTTTTGAAAGATGTTGCACCTCATACCACCGTAGCGGGTGTGCCTGCAAAAGTGGTGGGAGAAACGACCGTCGACGCGCCAGCGTTGGACATGGATCACTCGCTTTAATATGGGTGGCTTAAATCCTTCACCGGACCGACCCAACGATGCACGTGTTCTTGATTGTTTGTATCGGGTAGGAGCTTTTGTGAATGCGACCGAGGATCCTCGCGCAGCGCTCAATTTTATTTTATCTGAAGTCGTACGCACTTTAGGTGCATCTAGTGCTTCGATTTCCTTGTTGGAGCCTAGCACCGGTATTTTGCGAATCGAGGTAAGCAATGGACTTGACGAAAAGTCGCACGACAAAGTTTTGCCCGCCGGACAAGGTATCACCGGCTGGGTTGCATTGCACGCTAAGCCGTTATTGGTTCCCGACGTTCGTAAAGATAATCGTTACGTAGAATTGCGCAGCAGTGTGCGCTGTGAGTTAGCAGTGCCGATGGAACTGATGGGTAATGTGATCGGGGTAGTCAATTGCGACGCCGATCGGGAGAATGCCTTTACTGATGCCGACGTGGCCTTTTTATCGCTACTCACTAATGAAGCGTCAAAAGCCGTCGGACGAATCTGGCTCTTACGTCAGCTTCGATCCAAGGCAGCACAGTTAGAATCGCTTGTTTCGGCTGCCCAAGCTTTAGCCCGCGAAAGAGATGAGCCTGGTATTTCTCTAGATTTAGTTAGACATACCAAAGCCTTGTTAGGCGCCCGCGTAGTGGCCTATTATAAATATCAAGACAACCAACTTAAATTAAAATGCGTGGAAGGTAATTCAGAGGGTAGTGCGTTTAGCGAAAAAATAGAATTAAATCAGAGTTCAATTGGCACAGCGATTAACCGTAGTCGTGCCTTAGTCGTACCCATCACGGGAAAATCAGAAGAACATTTATTCTCCAAACTTATTGATCCGGTCGCCTCTTCGTCACTACTCGCGGTGCCTGTGAAATATGAAGACGATACTTTTGGAATTTTAGTATGTATTGCCATGGGTGCATATCGTTTTTCTGATGACGATAAACATTTAGTGACGGCTTTAGCTTCGTTCGGTGCTTCCTCGATTCAAAATTCCCGCCTTTACTCCAAAGTCTTCACGGTGGAAGAAGGATTACGTCGTAGTGAACGCTTGACTGCCTTAGGCTTACTTTCGGCGGAAGTGGCTCACGAGATTCGTAATCCGCTTACGGTATTGAAATTATTATGCGATACTTTGGGACAAGGAATCTCGGCGACGGATCCTCGATCTGAGGATATCGGTGTGATGCGTGAAAAGGTGATACATATGGAAGGCGTGGTCTCACGTGTTTTGGGTATGAGTAAAGCACAGTCCGGTGCCTTTAAATCAATCAACTTAGGTGAAGCGGCGCAGAATGCGGTCATGCTCATTCGGCTAAAGTTCGAGCAGGCTGGAGTGGTTGCGAAAGTAATTGTCGAAGACAACTTACCGCTGGTGGAAGGGAACCCCGGTCAGATTCAACAAGTTTTCCTGAACTTAATTTTAAATGCGATTCAAGCGATGCCGTCGGGTGGTAATTTAAATATTAAAGTCGGAGTCGATTCCTCGTCACAGGCTAAAATGGTTGTGATGACAATCGCTGATACGGGTAGTGGCATTCCTCAGAAAATTCAGAATAAAATTTTTGAATCCTTCTTTACCAGTCGCGAAGACGGTACCGGACTTGGCCTAGCCATTGTAAAACGAATTTTGCGAGATCACCGTGGTGACATTATTGTCGAATCCACTGGTAAGACGGGAACAGTCTTTAAACTTTGGGTTCCTGTATCCCAGGCTTAAGTAGACGACGAATTATCTTCCAAGCGAGTGGCAGGAATGAAATGACCACCACTAAGATGATAATATTATGTAGGCTGTCGGCGAATTCAGTTTGGCCGATGAAGTGTCCGATTCCAACTAGTGAGGTTATCCAGATTATAGCACCAACGACGTTCCACTTTAGAAATCTCATACCTGGCATGTGAGCCATACCAGCTACGAACGGCACAAAAGTCCGCATGATAGGAATAAAACGAGCGATGACTAAGGAGAGTGAGCCATTTTCCTTAAAGTGTACGTCCGCTTCTTCGATATATTTCTTTTTAAATAACCAACCGTCGGGTTTGTTCTCCACTCGCTTGCCGAAATTCTTTCCGAGCCACCAGCCCAATTGATTGCCGATGATGGCTGCTATGATCAGTAATCCGATGAGTGTCCAAACATCGAAATACGCCGGGCGATCTTTGTTAGCGATACTTAACACGCCCGCAGTAACCAGCAATGAATCACCCGGAAGGAAGAAGCCAACGAGGAGTCCAGTTTCTGAAAAGATAATTAGGAATAGTACCAGAAGTCCGCCAGTTTGAATCAATTCCATCAGACCTTTAGCAGTATGGAGATGGTTCCAGAAATCGATGAGTCCTTCGAACATAGGACTACGTAGAACCAAATAATTCGATTTGGCAACGCCCTATGACCTTGATGTGTAGTCGCTTTATTGCACTTTAGTCTAAGACATGTCCACGGACTTCGAAACCTCATCAGCGCACTTACGTCGTTCTGCCTTACAGAACGGTTTGGCAGGGGCTTTGTTGATGGACGGCGAGGTGGTACCGAGAATCAAAATCTTCTTGAGTGAGGCCCGTGAGATTCAATTACAAGCACAACGCGCGGGGGTTGACGGCGGCTTAGTTTCTAAGATTCGATCTGACGCCGTCGACATCGTCCTAGAAGCTTTATACGTCCGGGTCGGTAAAGATGCCGAAGCGATTACACTCGTTGCCACCGGTGGATATGGCCGCGCGGAATTGTGTCCATTAAGTGATATTGACCTTCTGGTTTTAGTGCCTTCGCATAGTGCCACAACTAAGGCAGCGGTAGAAAAAATTCTTTATCCACTTTGGGATGTAGGTTTAAAAGTCGGTCAATCGGTGCGAACTGTTTCGGAGGCCACGAACTACGCCCAAGACGATTTATATTTGCAGGTAGCGCTACTCGAGACGCGCTATTTATGCGGTGCAACCGAACCCTATAATCAAATCACGACGAAACTTTCCAAAGCTTTGAGTGGAGATAAATGGATGTCTTTAGCACGAGCCATTGTGGATGCACAAAGAAAGCGTCGGGAAAAAGCGGGTGGTAGTGCTTACTTGCAAGAGCCAGACCTAAAGAACGGAGTGGGATCGCTGCGTGATGTTCATAGTTGTATTTGGTTGGCTCGATTAAAATCTGGCTCCACCACCAGCGCCGCACTATCCACTTCGGGGCTTTTGGCTGCGGGTGATTTCAATAAATTTCAGGAAGCTCGCTCCACTCTTTTACGTATTCGCTGCGAACTACATTTTCAACTTACCCGACCCGCTGAACAGTTATCGCTTGAAAGACAAAATCTAGTCGCTGAAGGACTGGGCTTCTCTGGGGATTTAAGAGAACGTATCGGTAAACTCATGCGACTGTATTTTGACGCTGCTGACCACGTGCGCCGTTGCGTTGAACTCGTTGAAGGTATCGTACTTAATGAACCCGAACCTAAAGGTTTTGGAAAACCCATTTTAGTGGATGGATTTAGTATCACCCGTGGCGGAGTTGCTTCGGCTCAACACCGCTTAGTCTTTGAAGAAGATCCGGGTCGTCTCGTGCGTCTCTTTCGATTGTGCCAAATACATGATGCACAGCCCGAACGAGCACTTTCGGTTTTGGTTCGTGAACGTGCGCACCTCTTAGATGAGGCTCAGGCATTTTCGGAGTCATCGTGTAGTGCCTTACGCGCCATGCTCACGGAGGGCGGACGGGTGTATAAAGCAATCAATGCATTACGTGAACACGGTTTACTTTATCGACTAGTCCCTGAATTTGCTGGGCTCCACTGTTTAGTGCAGTTTGAATTTTACCATCGCTGGACGGCCGATGTGCATACCTTGCGTTGCCTTTGGGAGTTGGATGAAATTTACGGTGGGAAGACCGAGGTTGACCGTGGTTATCGCGAAATTTTATTCGGCCTCGAGTCACCTTCATTAGTTTATGCGATTTTGTTTTTACATGATATTGCCAAGTCGGGCGGTATTGCAGGACATGCGGAACGTGGTGTGCCTATTGCGGATCATGTTTTAGACCGTTTAGGTTTCGATTCACGTGAACGGGAAATTGCTAAGGTCGTGATACTGCAACATCTAGTCATGGGTTTATATTCGCAGCGACATGACATCGATGAGCCCAAAAATATTGAACGTTTTTCGAACTTACTAGGAGATGATCAAATTTTAAGAGCCTTGTATGTGCATACCCGCTGTGACGCACGCGGTACCTCGCCCGATTTATGGACTAATTTTAAGGACCGTCAGCACTGGACGCTTTATCGTCGAACCTCTGATAAAATTGCGGGCACAGCGGAAAATCAAAGTCAGGAAAGTATTCAAATTTTACGCACGGCTACGGATAGCGTACTCGGAGCTTCAATTCCCCTCGATGAAGTGGACGCGCATTTCACCCAAATGCCTGGCAGTTACTTCCGTCACGTCATCGCGGAAGATGCTGCGACGCATATTCAACTTGTTCACCGTTTGATTTCGGCAGTCTCGACCGAGGACTATGAAACATTATTGAAACCGATTGTGGAGTGGGTTGATGAACAAGGCTCCTCACAATCACTCGTTACCGTGGCGACATGGGATCGGGCTGGTCTGTTCAGTCGAATGGCTGGTGCTTTTGCCGTGGCGGGTATTAATATTATTTCCTGTCGAGCTTTCTCGCGAAACGATGATGTCGCTTTAGACTTTTTCAAAGTCGTACTTCCAATCGGTAAAGAACAAATTTCCAAAGATAAATTTACGGCTGCGTTGGCTAGTTCGTTGATTGAGTCTGCTGACTTAATTGATGCCGTGGTTGCGGCCGAACAGTATGAGTTGGAAACCGCCCCGTATCGCAAGGCGACTGTACCGGTCGACGTGCAGGTTGAGGTTTATTTCGAAAAAGCACTCAATCGCACCGTCGTGGAAGTTCAGTGTAATGACCGGATTGGTTTATTATTTAGAATCGGCCGAGTTATTCAAGAAGCTGGCTATACGATTACCTTTGCCAATATCGCGACTGAACAGGGCTTTGCGCTAGATACGTTCTATCTGATTCCCGAAAAAGGAAGAAACTTGCCTTCACACCCCCCCGAGGCTGTTTTAGAGGCACTGCGCACGATTCTGTCTTAGTTTATCTCCGTCTTGTCGGATTCGTATTTTTAATTAGGGTTTAGGTATGAGCAAAAAACTCGTACTGTCTCTTTGTCTGCTTGTTTTAGGTCTTAAAAATCTAAACATACTAGCTGCACCCACTCCTATGACCCAATCTCCCACATTAGAAAAAGCCACGTTCGGTGCCGGTTGTTTTTGGGGGGTCGAATATAATTTTCGACGCGTCCCTGGGGTGGTCGAAGCTTTCAGTGGTTATTCTGGCGGCAAGTCTGCTAGTCCCACCTATCGTCAGGTTTGTAATGGTGATACGTTTCACGCCGAAGTGGTAGAGGTTACTTTTGACCCACAAAAAGTATCTTACGTTAAGTTGGTCGAATTCTTTTTCAAAATGCACGACCCGACGCAGTTGAATCGACAAGGTCCAGATTATGGCACGCAGTACCGTTCAGTCATTTTCGTACATTCGGAAGATCAGCGTAAGGTCGCTCAGGAAGTCATTAAGAAACTGAGTGCCGATAAGAAATATGCTCAGCCGATTGTCACCCTCGTCGAAGATGCCAAGCCATTTTGGAAAGCCGAAGAATACCATCAGAAGTATTTTGAGAAAAACGGTGGGCCTACTTGTCATATCACCGATATTTAAACGTGGCGAAAAACCCATCAGCAGATGAAAGATTGCCAGGCTGGGTGGCGGATGATGAAGCCTATCCGAAACGCCGCCCTCTGGCGGCAAGGATGCGTCCACAGGCATTGAGTGAAGTGGTTGGGCACAAAGACTTGCTGGGGGCGAACGCTTTGTTGCCTCGTTTAATCAAGTCCGACCAATTCGGCTCACTTATTTTTTACGGACCTCCTGGATGTGGAAAAACCTCATTAGCCGAGGTCATTGCCCTTGAAACCAAATCGATTGTGGTACGAGTGAATGCAGTGCTTTCAGGGACGCCTGAGTTGCGAGAAATTTTAAACGAGGCGAGGAAAAATCAGGCCGGACGTACTCTCGTGATTATCGATGAGCTGCACCGCTTTAATAAGACGCAACAGGATTTACTTTTGCCCGATGTTGAAGCCGGCGTGATTCGTTTGATTGGGTGTACGACGCACAACCCAGGATTATACGTTATTCCAGCACTTTTAAGTCGTAGTCATTTATTCCGTTTAGATTCCCTGAACGTGGAAGATATCGTTGGCTTCCTCGAGCATACAATGCGTGATACGCAAAAAGGGCTAGCCGCTTTAAACATAAAAGTATCGGGCGATATTTTAAATAAAATCGCAGGAATGTCGTCGGGCGATTTACGTCGGGCTCTCAATATTTTAGAAACTTTGGTCTTAGCCGCTCCCGCGTTGGGTTCGGTGACCGAGGAATCTTTAAACCATTTTGCGAAGGAGCGTCGTATTCGATATGACGATGGCGGAGATGATCACTATGATACGGCTTCTGCCTTCATAAAATCTGTGCGGGGTGGTGATCCTGATGCGGCCCTGTATTGGTTGGCGCTCATGTTGGAGGGTGGGGAAGAGCCCCGTTTTATTGCTCGTCGATTGGTTATTCTCGCTTCGGAGGATATAGGCTTGGCCGACTCGCGTGCTTTAGGTGTGGCGGTAGCTGCGTTTCAAGCCTGTGAGATGATTGGTCAGCCCGAGTGCGAATATCCCTTGGCTCATGCTACTTTATTTTTGGCCCTTTCTCCGAAGAGTAATAGTGCAACGAAAGCGATGGCGGCGGCCAAGGAGGCAGTACGTACACAACCAAGACAGGAAGTTCCTCCGCATCTAAAAGATTCACATACTAGTTCGGCGCAGCGACTCGGAAACGGTTCACATTATCTTTATAGTCATGATTTCCCTGAGGCGATTAGCGGACAGGACTATTTAAAAAATCCGCTGAAATTGTATGAGCCAACTCAGTCGGGTGCCGAAGTTGCGATTGCTGAGAGATTAAGTCAGTGGCGTAGTTTAAAAGAATCATTACGAGGGAAAAATAAAAAACATGGGTAAGGTCGCACCACGACTACCTTGGTTTGGAGAAGGAAAATTTCCTCTCTATTTAGCACCCATGGCGAGACACACCGACGTGGCCTTTCGTCAGTTGTGCAAAGAGCAGGGTGCCGATGTGATGGTCACGGAATTTGTGCAGTCGGAGGCTTTGATTCGCGATAATGCCAAGGCCTGGGAGATGGTTGATTTCACGAATACGCAAAGACCCATGGGCGTGCAAATTTTTGGAGCTACGCCTAAATCGATGGCCAAGGCGGCTCGGATGGTTTGCGATCGGATGAAGCCCGATTTTCTTGATCTTAATTTTGGTTGTCCTGCACACAAAGTGATTGAGCAAAATGCCGGCTCAGGCCTGCTGCGTTGTACTCCGCTGCTCTATGATTTGGTAAAGGCGGTTAAGGATGCCATTCCCGATGTTCCACTTACTGCGAAAATGCGTTTAGGTTGGGATCAAACTACGATTGTTGCGGTAGAGGTCGCTCAACGTCTAGAACAACTTGGTGTTGAGGCCATTGCGGTTCACGGACGCACCAAAGCACAAGGCTACTCTGGCGAAGCGCACTGGGGTTGGATTGCGGAAGTGGCGAAGTCGGTAAATATTCCTGTGATTGGTAATGGTGATGTGAAAGATTGGCCAACCGCACACAAACGCATGATAGAGTCTGGAGTATCAGGTCTCATGATTGGTCGCGCCGCCTTAGCTAACCCTTGGATATTTTCTCTGATAAAATCCAAGATGTGTGGCGAGTTGGGTGAATTTCCTGTGGTTTCTCCGAAGCAAAGATGGGATGTGATTATCCGGCTCTCGGAACTTACACTCCAGGAGCATGCTTCGGCTCTGGGCGAGAGAGATATCCGTTGGATGCTTGGCCGATTGCATCCTCTCACGCACGGTTTACCCAGTTCGCGTAAAGTTCGGGAAGGTTTGGGGCACTGCCGGACGCTGGATGACCTTCGACGACTCCGCGAAGAGCACCAACGTGAGCACGCTGAATCATATTTAGCTTAATTTTATTGGCTGATGTGCACGAAAAATTTTGTGCAATAAAAAGCCTAAAAAAGTTATGCAGAGGGTGGGTGTTAATAACCTGTGCAGGGGTTGAACTTGTGAGTATTAAATTTTTATAAGACAAGTCACCCGTTCGTAACCTTGTTGTTGCAGATTGTACCTGCAGAAACCCGCGATCATCCCCCAATTCATCGATTTAATCCTTCAAACCCCTTAAAGCCAATCACTTAGGTCGTATCTCGATAATTACTGAATCCTTCAAATGTATAAGAATATCACTATTTTAACCAAATTTTCACAAAATAAATCTCCAAATAAATCAATTTCAGGCTTCCAAAACCCCTGTGAATAACCTTTCTCAACCATCCCCCCTTTCATGAGCAGCCAAGTTAGCCATCTTTCCCTTTGGGAAACAGTCAAAAACGAACTTAGAACACTGTTTTCAGCAGCGGACTACGATACTTGGATCGGTTCGTTAAACCCTGTCTCCATTAAAGACGGAAGCACTTTAGTTTTAGAAGCTCCAACAGTGTTAACCGAAGCTTGGGTCAATAGTAACTACTCGGACGTGATTCGTCGTCAGCTCACACTCGTGGCCGGACGCAATATGGATTTCCAATTATCCGCGTCGGCTTCTTCTCAATCTAAAGAAAAGTTTACCGAAGTAGCACCTCTGCGTCAGAACAATCGTCAGAGCGCTAACTCAGCGGCACCAGCGATCAAGTCGACTAATACCTTTGCTAACTTTATTGTCGGTCCAGAAAACGAAATGGCCCATGGTGCAGCGTTAGCAGTTTCGAAAGAGCCAGGTTCCAACTACAATCCACTTTTCATTTACGGACAAACTGGACTTGGAAAAACGCACTTGATGCACGCCATCGCCCACTCGGTTTATGAAAATAACCCACGTGCAAAAATTGCCTACATCTCCTCCGAGACCTTTACGAACGAGTTCATTCAAGCCTTACAGACTAACACGATTTCGAATTTCCGCCGTCGCTACCGCGAGCTCGATGTTCTTTTGATTGATGATATTCACTTCTTGGCTGGTAAGGACACGACCCAAGAGGAGTTTTTCCACACCTTTAACGAGTTACACAATAATCACAAACAAGTGGTTTTAACGAGCGATCGTCCAGCTTCCGAAATTGCTAAACTTTCAGAACGCCTCGTTTCACGTTTCCAATGGGGCATGGTGGCATCCATCCAAGCTCCTGGTCTCGAAACCCGTACTGCGATTCTTAGCAAGAAAGCTGCGGCTCGTGGTTTAGTGCTCTCACCAGAAATTGCTGAGTTCGTTGCTTCACGTATCGCTCGCAATGTTCGCAACCTTGAAGGCGCCGTCACACGTATCTTCGGTTTAACTGGAATGACCCGTAAGCCAATCGAACTCGCCCAAGTTGAAAAACTTTTACACGACATTTTAGTTGAAGAATCCAGCCACACTTTGACCGCGGAAATGATTCAACGAAAAGTAGCTGAACATTATCGTATTCAGTTATCGGATATGACTTCGAAGCGTCGCATGCAGAATATCGCATTCCCACGCCAAGTTGCCATGTATCTTTCAACGCAGCTGACGAATATGTCACTCGTTTCGATTGGCCAAGTTTTTGGTGGTCGCGATCACGGTACCGTTATCCACGCCCGTAAGACCGTCGTCAATCAGATGGAAGTAGATGCCAACGTGCGTCGCACGGTCGAGTATTTACGCGCTCAATTAGCGACTAATCAGGTCTAATCGGCCAAAGTTTAGAACTGCGGGAGATTTGCGATTCACTTTCGCAATGTCTTGCCAGTTCACTGAATCCGCTTTCACTGGCAGTGTTCTTTGTATTTCTTTCCCAGGGGAGTCTGTTGCAGACTGAGATTAGGCTTTAAGCCTTAAACCCTTGTACCTGATGCGCCCAGTGCGCCGTAGGAAGTGGATTATTAAACCTCTTTTTATCGGCTACTGGTATCTGAACTTTTAAAACACAACTATGGTAACCGATAAAACCTCTCCCTTTCCTAAATCCAATCGCATTTGGGTCGAAGGCTCACGCCCCGACATTCAAGTGCCGATGCGTGAAGTCACGCTCGCCGACACTCGTCGTCCCGATGGCAAATTAACGCCAAACGAGTCACTAAGAATTTACGACACATCCGGACCATGGGGCGATCCAGCGTTCCACAAGGATGTAGAATTAGGTCTGCCTCCTGTGCGTCTCAACTGGATTGTAGAACGCGGTGATGTCGAAGCTGTCTCCGGTCGCGAATTAAAACCAGAAGACGATGGCTACCTCTCCTGGAAACAAGCAGAGACTGCGCAGCGTGCTACTTCCCGAAATCGCATGGTGCAGTTCAATCGAGCTGAACGTAAGGTTTATAAAGGAAAACCCGGAGAACGTCCAACCCAGCTCGCGTATGCGAAGAAGGGAATCATCACGCCTGAGATGGAATATATCGCGATTCGCGAAAATATGAAATTACAGGAAGCACAGGCGAAGACTGCTTATCCGCGTCACGCTTTAGGTTTCCAACATCCTGGTATGTCCTTTGGTGCCGCGATTCCTAAAGAAATAACGCCAGAGTTTGTGCGTGAAGAAGTCGCCCGTGGTCGCGCCATTATTCCCGCCAATATTAATCATCCAGAATTAGAGCCGATGATTATTGGCCGAAATTTCCTCGTTAAGATTAATACCAATATCGGAAACTCAGCCGTGGCTTCATCGATTGAAGAAGAGGTCGAAAAAATGCGCTGGTCGATCAAATGGGGTGGCGACACGTTGATGGATCTTTCGACGGGTAAAAATATTCACCAAACACGTGAATGGATTTTACGTAACTGTCCCGTCCCCGTTGGCACTGTACCTATTTACCAAGCATTAGAAAAAGTGAATGGTCGGGCTGAAGACTTAACCTGGGAAGTATTCCGTGATACGTTAATTGAACAAGCTGAACAGGGTGTGGATTACTTTACCATCCACGCCGGTGTACGTTTAGCATTTATCCCGATGACGGCTCGTCGTGTCACGGGCATTGTCTCACGCGGTGGCTCTATTTTAGCTAAATGGTGTCTATCTCATCACAAAGAAAATTTCCTCTACACTCACTGGGATGATATTTGTGATATTATGGCGGCGTATGATGTGAGTTTCTCGATTGGTGATGGCTTACGTCCAGGTTCCATTGCGGATGCCAATGACGAAGCGCAATTCGCTGAATTGAAGACCCAGGGTGAACTCACCTTACGTGCCTGGGAACGTGGCGTGCAGGTCATGTGTGAGGGTCCAGGTCACGTCCCGATGCACATGATTAAGGAGAACATGGATAAGCAGCTCGAATGGTGTCACGAAGCTCCATTCTACACGCTGGGACCTTTAACCACCGATATTGCTCCCGGTTATGACCACATCACTTCTGCCATTGGTGCGGCGATGATTGGTTGGTACGGAACCGCGATGTTATGCTATGTGACTCCGAAAGAGCACTTGGGACTGCCTAATAAGAATGACGTCCGTGAGGGCGTGATTGCTTACAAGATTGCGGCTCACGCAGCCGACCTCGCGAAAGGACATCCGGCTGCGCAACGTCGCGACAATGCTTTATCGAAAGCGCGTTTCGAATTCCGCTGGGAAGATCAATTCGCCTTAGCGTTGGATCCCGAGAGAGCGCAGGAATATCACGACGAAACTCTGCCACAAGATTCTGCTAAGACTGCACACTTCTGTTCGATGTGTGGACCTAATTTCTGTTCGATGCGTATTTCGGACGACATTCGTAAATTAGCGGAAGAGCAGGGCGTCTCTGAAGAAGAAGCTCTGTCCAAAGGCATGGCTGATAAGTCTAAAGAATTCAGAGAAAAAGGCGGAGAGATTTATCAGTAATTAGATGTCGACCGCAGTCGCACTGAGTTCGTCAACCGCTTGGTATGACTCCCCACTGTATTACGATATGGTGTATGAGGATTATACTAAACGGGAGACACGTTTTTTGCATGCGGTGGTTAAAGAGTACGGAAAAGATTTTGCGGAGAGTTGGAAAATTTTAGAACCCGCTTGTGGGTCGGGTCGTTTATTAGAATCGTTGGCTCAGCGTGGACATACGGTTCATGGCTTTGATCGCAATCGCAACCAAGTCGCCTACGCAAAGAAGCGTCTGAAGCAATTTAGTTCGAAGACTAAAGTCTGGCAGGATTCACTGCAGGACTTTAAAATAAAAAAAGCTGGCAGCTACGATTTGACTCATTGTTTCGTTACGACCTTTAAGTATTTATTAAAAGAGAAAGATGCCTTGGCTTCATTGCGACTCATGTCGGAAGCACTTCGTCCCGGCGGCCTTTGTTTGATCGGCTTACACCTGACCAACTATAAGGATAATCCGGCTGATTATGAGAAATGGGTTAATCGTCGGGATGGCGTGAAGGTCATAAGCGAAACCTGGTCGGAGCCGGCTAAAATTAAACAACGTACCGAGGCGATGCGTACGCGCATGACAATTAGTGAGAAGGGTAAGACTCGTGTTGAAGAAACCCTTTGGGATTTCCGCACTTACTCAGCCGCAGAACTCAAGTCGCTACTCGGTAAAATCAAAACCCTCGAGCTGGTTGCCTGTCATGACTTCCATTATAGTATCCGCCAGAAGCGTAAATTAAATGACGCCTACACGGATATTATTTTAGTGCTCAGGAGGAAGTAGGCCGAACTCTTATCTTGATTTTATCCGGTACTGTATCTGGCTATCTGAACTCGTATCCAATTCCACTTTTAGATTAACAATGGTAAACATCGCGCGCAAGCACAGTGATGCTTGATCGATGTCTTTAGCGCTAAAAGGAGGTTCGGTTTTTAAATCGAATCCAATAAGACTACCGTATGCTTTGCTGAATTCTTCTTCACCTAGTTTATTTTGTGTCTGATTGCTGGATCTCTGAAAATATACTCTGGTGAGTGATGAGTCTACGCCGAACGAGTATCTAAGATTCTTAATTCTAATGACCGCAGTGCTATACTGCTTTAATTGATCTAGGGTGGGTTTAGCACCGGGTGCTCCGATTTTACTTTGGATAACGTGAAACTCGTCCTGAGCTGAGACTCTCTCTTTTTTAATCAGTTCAATAGTTTGTAATAAGGTAACTGTCTGAGTCTTGGTTTGTCCAAAGGCAGGAATCAGTTTGGTGAAAAGTATAATCGCGATGAGAAAACATCTGTTCATAAACAGACAAATGCCATAAATAAGTTATCGCCGCAAACCCCAACAGTCACTGTAGGGTTATAATTATACTAAAAACTTATAGTAAAAACTAAAGAGGGCGGACGACGGACTTCGCGATACCCTGAATCACGAGCTCATTGGCAGGGTAGAGTTCGGGGTAGTTTTTATTTTCGGCTTTAAGATAAACTTTTGAGCTTTGCTTGATGAGGCGCTTCAAGGTCGTTTCGCCGTCGATCAACGCAGCTACGATGTCGCCATGTTTAGGAACGCCGGGTTCGATGATCACGGTATCACCATCGTTGATGTTGGCATCGATCATGGAGTCACCACGAACGCGTAGGGCGAAAGATTGTGGAGGGCGGCGGCGGGAACCTTCGGAGATGGGAGCTTGGATGCTGGCGAGTACGCCGGAAGATTCGGTGTAGTCGGGGAAGCCGGCTGCGATGGAACCCATGAGAGGAATGTTGGAGACTTCTAAGGAATTCTCATCGGGTCCTTCGTAACGGATGACTGTCTCGGAAAGATCCACGGTGGCTTCAGGAGCTACTTTGTAGGCACGGGCTGCTCCTGGTATTCTTTGGAGGACGCCTTTGCGCTCGAGGGCTTGGAGGTGGCCGAAAACAGCATTGGTACTTGCGAAGCGGAACTTCGCTTGAATGTCGCGGATGCTTGGCCAGTACGAATGCTCGCTGACGTGAGCTTTCATGTAGTCCAAGATGGCCTTCTGCTTTTTGGTGAGTTCTTCCATAGTGAACGGATGTTCTATGAAACTTTGTTCACTGTCAATACCTCAATTAAACTAGCTATTTTGTCCGAAAATTACCCAATTAAGGTGGCAATATCTTCGGGTCTTTCGAGATGCAAAGCGTGGCCGGCTGACTCGATAACACTGATTCTGGCCTTGGGAATGCATTCGCCCATGCGGTAGCCAATCTCGATAAACTTGGGGTCCTTTTCACCGACCACGATATCGACCGCGCAGCGCAGTTCTTTAAGTCGGGGCCAAAGGGAAGGGAGGCAAGCGGTACCAACATTTTCCAGACTCAGTGCCAGACCCTCGGTGGTATTTTTCAATCGGCGTTCTAAAATCGGATCCAATCGATCGGGGGGTAGGGCCATCAGCGGACGAAAAAAAGTTTTTCCGTTCCAATATTTGATAAACGGTTTCACACCGTGAATACGAATGAAGTGAGCGAGTGCTTGATCACCTTTTAATCTCTCGGCGGATTCTGTGGCATCAGCAATACCGGGACTAGCTCCAATCAGAATCAGTTTCTGGATTCGATCTGGATGATTGAGAGCCCAATTAAGTGCAAGTCTGCCACCCATCGAGTAGCCTAAGAGAATGACCTGTTTGGTCGAGCCAACAGCATCGGAAATGATTTCCATGTGTGCCTCGAGAGAGTATTTTTGGGCGTCTGTTTCCTGTTTTAATTTTCCATGACCCGGCCAATCGGGGCTGACGAATTCAATTAAATCTTCATTCACCATTGATTTCAGTGGATCGAAATCTTGATGGCTTCCCGTAAAACCGTGGAGGGCGACTACTTTTAGCATTTCAAGGTAAGTTAGTGTGAGGAAATAAAATGCGACGTCGGGTTGCGAGTCGGCTTGTTTCTTTAAAAGTGATTAACGAGATTATGAAGAAAATACGAGTTAAACCATGGAATCGTGTCGATGGCCCGATTTATAGCCTATCCACGACTGCCCATGGCAAAGGAAATCTAAACATCTGTAGTTATGTCACGCCCATATCGATGAAGCCAAAGCGCTATATTGTCGGTGTGTACAAGGGAACCAAGACACTTGAAAACTTGGAGTCTAATCCCGTCGGAATTCTCAATTTCATGACCGATAAAATGTCGAGTCTCGTTAATCTACTCGGTAAAAAATCCGGACATAAAATCGATAAAATAAAAAAGCTGGGTGAGCGTATTCAACTCACCGAAGAAGGATTGTTTACGCTGAATGGTTCATTGGCGACGGTGAGACTCAAGTTCACGACGCGCCTGGATGGCGGCGACCATTGGGCATGGTTAGCCGAGGTTGTCTCCCATGAAAATCACAACGCCGATCATCCGCTGACGTTAGATTATCTTAAACGTAAGAAGATTATTTTAGCCTAGTTTATTTCTTTTTCGATTTCCGCAGACTAGACTTTTCTTCGCGATGCGGAATGAGGTAAGTACGACCACGCATTAAACGTTCATACAAATCAACCATCGCCACGCCTTCACGAGGGCGAACAGAGTCTGCCTTGGTCGCTTTGTCGACCTGACGTTTAAGCATCCGACAAAGATCCTCGGAGTTATATTGAATCATATCGAGAATCCGTCCCACGGAGTAACCCGGAATACTTTCTTCGATATAGAAACCATCTTCTTCGTCATCTTCCAGGAAAACGTGGGCTTCATTGACTCGACCAAATAGATTATGCAAGTCGCCCATGATATCTTGATACGCACCGACCATGAAGGCGCCGATGTAGTAAGGTTGACCTTCTTTAAGAGTGTGAAGTGCTAAAGTGCGACGAACATCTTCGAGGTCGATAAAGTCATCCACCTTACCATCGGAATCGCACGTGATATCAACGAGGGTCGCTTGAACGGTGGGACGTTCATTGAGACGGTGAATCGGCGCGATGGGGAAGAGTTGATCGAGAGCCCAGTGGTCGAGCAGCGATTGGAATACGGAGAAATTACAGACGTACTGCTCGGCCAACATGGAATCGAGTCGGGCAAGTTCATCAGGAATATCAGCTGTACTGGAAAGGCTTTGACGGATTTGTCGGCAGATGTCCCAGAAAAGTCGATCGGCCATCGCGCGGTCGGCTAATTTTAAATTACCGAGATTAAAACGGGCATGAGCTTCTTCGCGTTTTTGTTTTGCGTCGTGATAACGCTCGAGGGGATCGAACTTGCGTTTATTTTTTCGAATCGCCTCTAACTCTTTGACGATTTGGTGAGCCTTAGCGCTCGGTTTGCCATCTAAATTCTCATCGCGTGAAATGCGGTCAACGGCTTCGAAAATTAAAATCGAGTGAGGGGCGACTAAGGCGCGACCGGATTCCGAAACAATATCGGGAACTTCAATTTTGCTCTCTTCGCAAATTTGTTTGATGTTCGCAACGACGTCTCGCGCGTACACTTCCATGGTGTAATTCATGGAAGATTCAAAAGCGGAACGACTGCCATCGTAGTCGATACCGAGACCGCCACCGACATCGAGTAGACCCATGGGGAAGCCCATGCGTTTAAGTTCGCAGTAAAAACGTGCAGCTTCGGTAACCGCTTTTTTGATGGTACCAATATTGGGAACCTGTGAGCCGATGTGGAAGTGAACAAGACGCAGAGCATCTTTCATTTTCGCCTTCGTTAATTTTTCGGCGGCGACAACAATTTCAGAGGCGGTTAAGCCGAACTTGGCATTTTCGCCCGTACTATCGGCCCATTTACCTTCGCCGGCCGTGGTTAATTTAACCCGAATACCGATGTGCGGCTGCACGCC
>JBAXIK010000007.1:0-34385 GCA_037138415.1 Opitutia bacterium
AAGATTTTTAGTGCCCAAAGACCTCGACCGCGAAGGTGCTAATAAATTACTGGAGTCTTCCGCAGAAATTCTTTTTTCGAATCCGAAAACAGGTCCGTGGTACATGTTACCCGAAGACGTAAAATCACTCGCGGGTGCTGCCGGTTACTCCACCGAAAACACCTTAGCGGATGATAAAAAAACAGAGCGCTTAGATTTTCAAAATAAAACTTATGAATGCAAAAAACTACACATGCGTTGTATTACAAATATCGATCCACCCTTTGTCAAAAAGCAGGTTATTAAAATCGAGGGAACCGTCTGGCGAAACGAATCCATCCCTTTTGGAATTGTTCGCACGGAATGGACCGAAGAAACAACGAAGGGCGACAAGGTAAGCAAAGAGTCAAAAAGGATTACTTTAATGAGCCACGGCACCGATAATTCTTTTGTGCCTCCGCTGGATCACGGCGAAAGATTTTCCTTCCTCCGTTTACTCTTCAAAAGATAACCCGTCTGAGGGTTCAAACGGGTTTCTTAAAGTGGTGGCCTGAGTCGGAATCGAACCAACGACACGGCGCTCTTCAGGCGCCTGCTCTACCAACTGAGCTATCAGGCCATAAACTAGAAAGTTAATCTGACCAATTAACCCCGCTCCTGTCAATCCGACAGAAACTAGCTAAAATCTCTTAGAAATTGAATTTCCAGGGGGTTAGGCGACGTTCGACCTCGGCAATCACCTCGGCCTCACCGGCTTCACCTTTCTCAGAAACAAATGTCACAGAGAAGCGAACGAAGGATCCGCAATCGTCCCAAGGTACCGTGGAGATCAAATGTTCAGAAATCATCCACTGAGAGAAAGATTCGCCCGAATCAAATTGAACGGTGCCTGTTGGACCAGTGGCAGATTTAGGTGCGGGCATATATAAGAAGAATCCAGCACCCGGTTTACGCACTTGGAAACCGAGCTTTGCTAAAACGCCGACGAGACTATCCATGCGGCGAGAGTATTTGGCAGCAATCGCACGCGGAATCGAAACATCATCGAGACCCGCAACGCCCGCTTTTTGAATTCCTAAGAACTGTCCGGAGTCGGAATTATCTTTCACATCACCATAAGCACGTACGATGAGTGAATTACCAGCGACAAAACCAATGCGCCAGCCAGTCATATTGTGACTTTTAGAAAGTGTGTGTAATTCAACAGCGACATCTTTCGCACCAGGGACTTGTAGGATAGAAACCTGCTCACTGCCAAAGTGGAGCGAACCGTACGCAGCATCTTGAATCACAATCAAGTTATGGGTCTTCGCAAAAGCGACGACCTCTTCGTAGAACTTCAGAGTCGCACAAGCACCGGTGGGATTATTCGGATAATTTAATACCATTACCTTAGCCTTAGCTAAAACATCGGCGGGAATTGCTTTTAAATCAGGGAGGAAATTATTCTCGGCGGTTAATTTCATATTATGAACTACGCCGCCATAATATTTAGCGTGTGTTCCAAGTACGGGATAACCAGGAACGGTCATTAAGACGACATCACCAGGATTAATAAAGCAGGCAGGTAAAAGTGAAAGGGCTGCTTTGGAACCAATCGAGTGAAGAATTTCAGTTTCCGGATCGAGGGTAACATTAAAAAGATTTTTTAAATAACGGGCACCCGCTAAGCGGAAATCGGCGCCGCCATTATCGGCGTAGCCACGGTTCTCGGACTTGGCAGCCTCGACTTGCAAAGCTTTCACCACTTGAGGAAAAGCCATTTCGTCAGGCTCCCCTACTCCAAGATCAATCAACGCTACGTCAGGCTTTGCTTTTTTCGCAGCGGCTTTAGCACGCTTGATTTTTTCAAATTTATAAATCGCGGTAGATTTACCGTAATTAATTCCGCCAATACGTTCAGCGAAGAGATTTTGGATATAAGGATCAGACATGGCTTAGTGACACGAAAAAGAAGAACAAAACGCCGAATGGCAAGCGGTCAAAATACTTCCCTTGCTCAATAGCGACTATCGAATAGTTTAAACCCATGAAATCATCCCAGACCCGTGGAAGTTTAGGTATTTTAGGGCTTTTGATTTTACTCACGCTCGGGCTTGGCTGGATGGGCTCTCGTGCAACCTTGCCCGAAATTCCTACCTGGTACGCCCAACTCAATAAGCCATCGTTTAATCCACCAAATTATCTTTTTGGACCAATCTGGAGCTCACTCTATCTTTTAATGGCCATCTCGCAATGGATAGTCTGGGAGTCCAAACAGAGTAAATCGATAAAAGTATTTTTTGTTCTAATGCTCGTCTGCAATGCGCTCTGGTCTCCGGTCTTTTTTAAATACCACCAGCTCGGTTGGGCCCTCGTAGTACTAGCAGCCTATTTAATCACACTTGGTACATGGATACGTTGTCTGTACCAAGAAAACAAAACCGCGGCGTACCTGCAAGCCCCCCACATCCTATGGGTAAGCTTTGCGACGGTACTCAACGCGAGCATCTATTTACTCAATTAGTTATTAGATCTTCAGCTTAGTCCAACGAGCGTTGGCCTTGGATGATTTTACCGCTGCCTCCACAAAGGCCATACCCGTCACTCCGTTTTCAATGGTTGGGAAGTCATAACCTTCTTTCGGAGCCTTGCGATTAAGGAGACGATCGGTAATCGCCTCAACGACTGCACAATAAATATTTCCAAAAGCCTCGATAAAACCTTCCGGGTGACCGAATGGTGTACGAGTGTATTTTTTAGCCTGAGGTCCGTTGTAGGAATTACCGCGACGCCAAACTTGGCGAGGTGCGTCAACAAACTTAACCATTAATTCATTGGGGTCTTCTTGATGCCATTCCAACGAAGCCAAGGAACCGTAAACGCGAATATTTAAATTATTTTCTTCGCCGGTTGAAATCTGCGATGCGTAGAGAACCCCACGTGCTCCATTTTTGTAACGCACCAACATATTACCATCATCATCCAAGGTGTGCCCGGGAATAAAAGCAGTCAGTTCCGCAGCCACTTCTTTGACTTCTAAACCGGTGATATATTGGGCGAGGTTCTGGGCGTGAGTTCCGATATCACCCATGCAATTAGAGATGCCAGAAACATTAGGATTCATACGCCAATTAGAAATTTTGGAAGGCTTAGCGGCCTGTAAAGAGGGGCTAGCGTACCCCTGTGGATATTCGACGACTATTTTGTTAATCTTACCGAGCTTGCCCGCGGCGACCATGGCGCGTGCTTCTTTGACCATCGGATAACCGGTGTAATTATGAGTGAGAGCAAAAATTAATTTCTTCTTCTTTGTCAGTGCGAGCAACTTTTTGGCTTCTGCTAAACTGTAAGCAAGGGGCTTTTCACAAACGACGTGGATACCTGCTTCTAAAAAAGCCTTAGCCACTGGATAGTGCATATCATTTCGGGCGACGATAGAAACGAAATCGATACGCTCACCGACCGGTAATTTTGCCTCGGCAGTAGCCATCTCCTGATAAGAGGCATAGACACGTTTAGGATTAAGGTATAAATCTTGGCCGGAGAGACGCGACTTTTCTGGATCGGCCGAGAAGGAGCCAGCGACTAACTCAATCTGGCCATCGAGAGCGGCTGCCATGCGATGGACTGCGCCAATAAAAGCACCGCGGCCACCGCCGACCATGCCCATACGAATTTTACGATTTAATGAACTCATAGCTTTTAGTAGTAGTTATAAAAATTATTTCTTTTGCTTAGCCTTGTCGAAGGCAGCATCGAAGGCGACCTTGTTCGTGGGGAATGCAAGACGTTTAACATAGGCGCAGCTCTCTGTCGCACCATGGAAACGATCCATACGACCGTCTTCCCACTCCACTGAGAGCGGCCCAGCATAATCAATGTCATTGAGTGCCACAATGACGTCTTCAAAACGAATATCGCCACGCCCAACCGAACGGAAATCCCAAGCACGACGTGCGTCGCAGAAATCAGTGTGACCACCAAAAACACCCACGGTACCGTCACCGTGACCCCACCAAGCATCCTTCATGTGAACGTGATGAATTTTAGAGGCAAAGGTGTGAATAAATTTAATATAATCTACTCCCTGGTAACCCAAGTGACTGGGGTCATAATTAAAACCAAAGCGCTGGTGATGACCCACGGCTGCTAGAGCACGCTGAGCGGATACAATATCAAAAGCGATTTCAGTCGGATGAACTTCTAAGCCAAAATACACGTCGTGTTTTTCAAAAGCTTCAAGAATTGGGAGCCAGCGTTTAGCGAAATCGTCGTAACCCTTTTGGAGAAAAGCCTGACTCGTTGGAGGGAACGCATAAAGCGCATGCCAAATAGATGAGCCGGTGAAACCATTAACCACGACTTTGCCCGAACCCTTGGGCAGCTTAGACATATAGGACTTACCGTAATCAAAGAATTTACGTGCTGCTTCTGCGGTGAGAATCATTTCTGCCGCTGCACGCTTGCGGACGCCTTCAGGATTTCCATCGCCCCAAATGTGTGGAGAGAGGATCGCCTGATGTCGTTCATCAATATTATCACAGGTAGCTTGACCCACCAGGTGTGAGGAAATCGCCCAGCAACCTAATCCATTTTTTTCTAATAAAGCCCAGAGAGATTCGATGTAACCTTTTTCTTTAACGGCGCGAGTGACATCAAAATGATCACCCCAGCAGGCTAACTCCACACCGTCGTAACCCATGGACTTAACTTTAGGTAGTAATTCGGCAATCGGGAGATCGGCCCACTGGCCGGTAAATAATGTGGTAGGGCGTTGTGACATAGAGTTATTGGATTTAATTGATATGAATAATTATTAAGAAAGTTTTTTGGCTAATTCAATTTCAAGTGCGTCGTAAGCGGAACGCAATGCACGGTTGGGATGAATAACTCCCGCAGCCGGTGCACAAAATAGAGATTCAAGATAGTCTATTTTCTCCCCGCAGGCTGCTTCCGCAGCTCGCAAGGCGGCACCGAGCGCAGCGGAGTCAGAAACCGCTAAACGTAAAACTGGAGCACCGAAAACGTCCGCAAAAATTTGTGCAACCGACGAGTTGCTAGAAGCACCTCCCGTGAGTAATAACTGAGTGGTCGGTGTTCCCACCCAACGACTGTGTAAGCGCATGCTCAAAGCCTGACCTTCTACCGCGGCGCGCGGTAATGATTCTTTGGAAACATTTTTTCCTAGAGTAATCCGGCCAGCAGAATGACGTGGAGTAATCTCGTCCACTTCCATGGGTAGTATCGCAGACTGAGCGGCAGGCGATTTATCAATCGCCGCAGAAAAATCATCCCAGCTTTTTAATCCGCATTCGCGACGAATGGCTTCGCGGGCGAGTGAGCCATTACGAACACAAATCAAACTCATACTCCCGCCTAATGGATTTCCAAAGGCATGACCCAGGCCAGCCGCATCCGTACGGATTCCTCCGATTGCGGCAAAAAGTGTATCACTGGTTCCTAAACTAATAACGATTTTTCCAGGACGAGATGCACCCATGCCCACTAAGCTAGAAGGATTGTCGCCCGTACCAATCACCACTCGGCAAGTTGTTGAAAAACCATAACGCGCGACAAAATATTTTGAAATAGATCCAGCCACGGTGGAACCAGGACTAATACTTGGAAGTTTCTTTGCTAAGTCGGGAGCAGTAGCTTGCAGGGCGGCTGGCGACCAATCGCCTTTGCGAATATCCATTAAATTCATCCCCGCACCATCACCCGTATCAATCGCAACGTCCTTGCCCGCCAAAATAGACGCTATGAATGAGGAAACTAAATGAACGCGTTCGGTTTTCGCCCAAAGTGCAGGATTATTTTTAGCGAAACGACGAATCTGTGGACCAGTAAATCGGGCCGTGGCGACACTTCCAGTTAAATCACACACCGCCTGATTGCCACCGAGGGCAGCAGCAATCTCTGCACACTCTTGAGTTGTTGAACCGTCCATCCAAATGGGAGAAGTCTGACGTGAAAGCACGGGTTTAATTTTTTCAGCGAGAGAGGTTTGTGGGTTACCATCAGCGAACGCAGCAAGATAATCCGCACCAAGATAAACGCTGCCGTGTTGTTGACCAGAAACTGAAACCGCTTCGATTTTAGAAATATCAGTTAAGACCCCCAAATAACCCAAAGCTAATTCTAATCCATCCAACCAAAGCAATGGACTAGCATGGACTTCATTATTGTGACCGCCGGGAATAAATCCTTCGGGATGTCCTCGCTCAGGAAAGTCAGGACCGAAGGCTGCACGGGCCATCGCTAACTGCTTTCCAGATTTAGTATCTAACACTAGTGCAGTTGCACTTTGCGTAGATAAATCTAAACCGAGAACAATCGCCATAAGGATTATCGGATATATTCGTTAATAAGATTTTCGAGCAACTCTTGGCGACCCGAGTCGAGACGTGGAGGCGTAATGCCTTGAGCGTATTGATCGAGCGCAATGAGCGAAGTCTTACCCGATTCAATTTTGCGGCCAATACCTTGATCCCATGAAGCATAACGTTTATCGACAAACTGATCGAGCTTGCCGTCTTTAATGATTGCGTGAGCAATTTTCAAGCCACGCGCAAAGGCGTCCATGCCGCCAATGTGAGCGTGGAAGAGATCAACAGGTTCGTGCGATTCACGGCGACGTTTAGCATCAAAATTAAGTCCACCCGTCGTGAATCCGCCCATCTTCAAGACCCGTAACATAATATTGGTCGTGAGATAAAGGTCGGTAGGAAATTGATCGGTGTCCCAACCTAAGAGCGTATCACCGCGATTAGCATCGATTGAGCCTAAGGCATCAGCACCAATCGCCACTTCGAGTTCATGCTCCATGGTGTGACCAGCGAGCGTTGCATGATTCGTTTCAATATTCAGTTTAAAGTGTTTCAACAAACCGTATTCGCGCAGGAAATTAAGACAGGCGGCTGAATCCGAATCATATTGGTGAGTGGACGGCTCACGCGGTTTAGGCTCGATATAAAACTGTCCTTTGAAACCAATCTTCTTTGCGTAGTCGACAGCGAGGTGTAAGAGCTGAGCCAAGTGATCGAGCTCACGCTTCATATTAGTATTCAGTAACGTGGCATAGCCTTCACGACCGCCCCAGAAAACATAGCCCTCACCGCCGAGTGCCTTGGTCGCATCCAGTGCATGACGAACCTGACTCGCACCATAAGTAAAAACATCGGCATTAGGAGAGGTACCTGCACCTTGGGCGTAGCGCGGATGCGCAAAAAGACAGGCCGTACCCCAGAGGAGTTTTTTACCCGTAGCTTTCTGGTAAGCTTTTAATTCTTGAGTGACCCGAGCGAGATTAGCATGAGTCTCGGTTAAGGTTGAAGACTCCGGGGAAATATCACGATCGTGGAAACAGTAGAAATCAATTTGGCACTTTTCGAGAAACTCAAAAAAGACCGGCACACGACGCAAAGCATTGTCGAGAGAATCAGAACCATCGTCCCACGGCATCAAGGCGGTGGCGCTACCAAAGGGGTCACTCAAGCCATTGCGCATCACGTGCCAATAGGCGGCCGCGAAACGCATATGGTCTTTCATTTTCTTTCCGCCGATTTTCTCGTCAGGATTATAATGCTTGAAAGCAAAAGCATTTTTAGACTTGGGACCTTCATACCGAATCATCGGCACATTCTTGAAGTGTGACATTTTTTAAGGGGTAGGCAGACTATAATTAATATCTAAACACGGGTTGCCAAGTGGGTATTCTATAAAACCAGCAGATTAATTTTGTACTTTTACGACAGTCTACTTTCTTAAAAACTCTTCAACGGGTCTTCCAATAGCTCATTTTATGCATTGTTTTATGTGACTCAACAATACCAAGGTAGATATTTCACGATTCATTAGTATTACTAAGACGACAAACAAGTGTCACTTGCAACCTAGAGTCATTGCCCTAGCATCGTCCGAATGCTGGTCGTTAACACCATCACCGAACTTCGCCAAATCCTCGCAACTCAGCGTCAAGCAGGGCGAACGATTGGACTAGTTCCGACCATGGGCTGTCTTCACGAGGGTCATCTTGCGTTAGTTAAACGGGCCCGCAGTGAAGCAGATTTCACCATAGTCTCTATCTTTGTTAACCCCACTCAATTTGGTCCGAACGAAGATTTTTCAAAATACCCGCGGACTTTCGAAGCGGATTGTGATGCCTGTGATAAAGCCTCGGTGGATCTGATTTTTGCTCCGAGTGTTGAAGAATTTTATCCCCAAAATGCGCATACCTGGGTGGATGTTGAAAAAGTAACTGCGGGTCTTTGTGGGGCTTTTCGACCCGGACATTTTCGCGGTGTGAGTACGGTTGTTGCGATGCTCTTCAATGTGATTCAACCGACATGCGCAGTGTTTGGTCGAAAGGATTTACAACAATGTGTAGTCATTAAACAAATGGTTCACGACCTACACATCCCTGTAAAGGTGATCATTGATGAAACGGTGCGTGAGCCCAGCGGACTCGCCCTCAGTTCAAGAAATCGATACCTCACGCCCGAAGAACTCCACAAGGCTACCGCGATACCGGCCGCCTGCAAAGTGGCTCAAGATTTAGTACTAAAAGGAGAAACGAATCCTATTCTTATTGAGAAAGCGGCGTTCAAAAGACTCACACAAGATGCGTCGCTCCGGGTACAGTACTTAAAAGTCGTACACCGAGAAACATTAAGCGAAGTCACCAAAATCATTCCTGGTGAATGTGTGTTAGCACTAGCCTGCTACTTAGGTAACACGCGGCTAATTGATAACGTCGATTTATAATTTACGCGATAATACCTTCAGCAACTTTACCGTAATTATCCGTCAGACGGAAATCGCGACCGTTGTATCGATAGGTAAGTTGGGTGTGATCAAAGCCCATCAAGCGCAGGATTGTTGCGTGTAAGTCGTGAACGTCGACGCCATTGGAAACAACTTCACCGCCAATATCATCCGTCTCACCATAATTAATTCCGGCCTTAACTCCCCCACCCGCCATCCAAGCGCAATAGGCCTTGGACCAGTGATCGCGGCCGCTGTTCGGATTGACTCTACCCGCCGTCGTGGGCGTGCGACCAAATTCACCACCCCAGATGACCAAGGTGGAGCTCAAGAGTCCGCGCTCCTTTAGATCTTTAATTAAAGCGGCCGCTGGACCATCAATCGCCGCACCCGTGCGTGTTGCCGCAGCTTGAATATTATTATGGTGATCCCATCCACCAGCGTCGATTTGTACAAAGCGAACGCCGCGTTCAACGAGCCGACGAGCACATAAAAGTTTAGCTCCCAATTCGGTCTTGCCGTAAGCATCGCGCGTCTTTTGTGATTCCTTAGAAATATCAAACGCATCCGTCGCTGCCGTCTGCATTCGGAAAGCTAATTCAAAGGACTCAATGCGGGCCTCGAGCTGTTCATCTTTTTGAACAGTCTTTATATGCTGATCATTAAGTTGATGCACCAAATCGAGCTGTTTTCTTTGTGCGTCTTTATCGTAATCTTTGAAATCATTTTTGAGATTTGGGATGACGCGATCAGGGGCAGCATTAGCACGGAAAGTAGTTTGCGCACCTTGGTAGATGCTCGGTAAAAAGGCTGCCTGACGGGCCTCGACCTGTCCTCCCAGACTGACAAACCCTGGTAAATCTTGGCTCTCCGTTCCGAGTCCATATAAAACCCATGAGCCTAAAGATGGCTTGGTTAGAATCGCTGAACCGGTGTGCAGAAGTTTAGACGCTGGGCCGTGCGCTGGAATATCCGAATGCATGGATCGAATAATACAAAGATCATCGGCAACTTCTTGTAACTTTGGAAAAATTTCACTGATTGCTAAACCGGATTTTCCACACTGCTTAAATTCAAAGGGCGTTGGAAAGATAACTCCCGCCTGACCCGCTTTGGATTTTTCCGCTAAGTCTTTCATGCCCGGTTTATAATCGAAAGTATCCAAGTGCGACGGAGCTCCACCGGCAAAAATATGGATAATATGTTTAGCTTTGGCCGGTAAGGGTGCTGCGCGTACTTTTAAATTTAACGGTCCTTCCGCACGAGCGCCGGTAATCAGTCCGCGTGAGAGCATCGTACCAAATGCTAAGGTCCCCATACTCAATCCTGTTTGACGAAGAAATTCGCGACGAGAATTCGCCTCGGGAATCCGATTACTGCAATTGGGAGTTTCCATAGTTAAATGATAGGTGTTTAGTCGAGGTATACAAATTCGTTCGAACAAATCATCGCTTGAGCGAGCATCTCCCAAGGGGAAACCCTGGCTCGCGAAGCTTTTGGCCCCATATTTTTCAAGGTACCGCCCTCCATTTTAGTTGTGACCGCAGGATTGGAATCTTCGATCGGCTGAGAGGCCTCCTTGGCCAGTTTCTTTTTTTCAAATTTGCTTGGTTGAGACGCAACTGGTTCAACCGTTGCTCCCGTGACTCCCGTGACTTTTTTGATAAACTCTTTGGCCACTCGTGCCTCGTCAGATTTAGGGGTTCGTTGGAACATAATGCGGTACATGGTAGTGATTCTGGCATCATCGTTGATTGCATTCACTACTTCAGGACGAGCAACAACCGCGCGAGCTACTACAACCGACAATGGATTATTCATAAAGAATAAAGCCTGTTGCGGAACGATGGTAGAATTCCGTCGAGAGTTGGGCATATCAGGATCCGAGAAATCGAACTGGGACTGTAAATCACTTAAGTGCTCACGGTCGATATAACCATAAATACTTCGGCGATAACTGATCGGATCATCGGTAATATTCACTGGACGACCACCCACCGTTGAATCCATTTTTCCACTAAGTAGAATTAATGCGTCGCGAATACTTTCAAAATCCAGTCGACGTAAATTAGAGCGCCAGAGGTATTTATTTCCGGCATCAATTTTATTTGGATTACTAGCATCACGACTTGCGAACATCGGATTCGCGGTTGGATTGGCTGATTGTCGATAGGTCTGTGAAGTAAGCATTTTGCGATGTAGATTTTTCATCGACCAACCATTCTCCACAAATTGTGCCGCTAACCAATTTAACAATTCAGGGTGAGTAGGTTTTTCAGACATATTTCCGAAGTCGTCCAGTGAACTCACAATACCCGCACCGAAGTGCTGCATCCAAACACGATTCACTAAAACGCGTGCGGTGAGCGGATTGGTTGGACTAGCAATCGCTTGAGCTAACTCAGCCCGACCACTGCCTTGCGTAAAAGGAACCCGGCTAGGACCCGAAAGAATTTCTAGGAACTGGCGAGATACGACAGGACCTTTTTTATTACGATCGCCCCTTAGGAATACATTACTGTTTTTATGACTCAGTACATCCGCAACTACCATGGCTTTACCTGGTCCGCCCGAGTGAGTGAGTTCTAATTGATTAATTTCTTTAAAACGAAAATATTTTTCCGGTATTTTATTATTTATAAAATTCGGTTTATCCTGCCAGGCATAACAAAAACTGCGGGTATTAATTAAAGAAAGAATCTTAGGTGTACTATCGATATCCTCATAGCTGGGTAAGGGCCAAGGCCAGGCAGCGAGTTGTATAATATCTGGATTATCCCTCTCGCCTGCACGCCCCGGCGTACTGCGCAGGTCGAGGTGTTTATCAATCTGCGCGCTGTATTTTTTGAACATCGCTTGGTATGCCAAGGCAACATCGTCAATCGTCTTAGGTTTTAAATTCACTAAAGCCTCAGCGACGAGCGGATTAATTATAAGTTTTTTGTCTGCTAAAACGGTGGCAATGACTTGGGGTGCCCTTTCCTCAAATTGCTCGGCTGGGATTCTCTGCAAATGAAATAACGGTGCCGTGATGGGCGAAATTTTATTTATAATAATCGAACTGTCGACCTCACGGACGAGAGCGAAATTATAGGTCTTCTGTAAATCTGCGGAACGCGTGGACCTAAATCCAGCTATGGCGGATAAGGCTCGGCCGGCAAAATCTTTATGTAACGTCGCCAGTTGAGCGCGTGTATAACGATAATAACCACGAGCATTTGATTCCACCAAGTCCTTCATTTTTTTGTCAAAATCGGCTCGCTCCGTCGCAGTGGGTATACGCGTTGTCTTAATCATGGGCTCGTCTAAGGGCTCCATGGTTGAAGCAAAAATTCCGTGGAATGAATAATAGTCGGCGGTGGGAATCGGATCGAATTTGTGGTCGTGACAACGTGCACAGGCTACCGTGAGACCCAGAAATGCTTTGGTCGTAGTATCAATTCTTTCGTCAATCGTGTCATCGTTATTATCAAAACGTTTTCCGACCGTGATGAAACCTAGGGCGGCCAGGCGTGGGTCATCTTTGGCGAGGTTGGGCAAGCGATCGGCGGCCAACTGCTCGACGATAAATTGATCGTAAGGTTTATCCTGATTAAATGCATCGATCACATAGTCGCGGTAGGTCCAAGCATTGGCGTAAGCTTCGCCGCGTTTAATGCCATTGCCAGGAGTGTCGGCGTAACGAGCCGAATCCAGCCAATGGCGGGCCCAACGCTCACCGTATTGAGGCGATGCTAATAATCGATCGACTGTCTTTTCTACTAAATCACTGACCGCGTGTGCCGCTTTATTACGCTGTAATAGATACGAATCAACGGCACTGGCATTGGTGTAGTCGCGACTGAAAGCTTCGACTTCGGTATTGGAAGGAGGCAGGCCAATTAAATCGTAGTTCAATCGTCGCAACAACGACTCACCATCGGTCGGCGTAGAGGGCTTTAATCCCTGTTCATCTAATTTAGCTAAAATAAAATAATCGATTTCGTTCTGACACCAAGCCTCGTTACTGACTTTCGGTAAGGCGGGTTTAGTAAAAGATTTAAACGCCCAGTGATCGCGGGCTTTTTGGGATAAGCCAGTTAATTTAACTGCGCCAGCACCCACGGGTGCAGGTGCACCCATCTTGACCCATTTTTCGAGTAATGCGATTTGTGCATCCGGTAATTTAGCTCCACCCTTTTTGGGAGGCATCGATAAATCAGGGTCAGTTTGATGAACCGCCGTAATTAAAAGTGATTTCTCAATATTATTTGGCACGATGGCAGCACCCGTATCGCCACCCGCTAACAAGCCCGCACGCGTATCCATGATTAATCCACCTTTCGAAACTCCTTCTTGGGCAGAGTGACATTTAAAACAACGGTCCGATAAAATCGGACGAATGTTTTTTTCGAAAAACTCTAAATCACTCGCACTGAAGTTTACTTGATTTTGTTCTAATGTCTTTTGAGCGATGAGCGGTAATTCAGAACCGGGGGCGGCATGAATAGGCACGATCCCTCCCAGTAAAAAAATAATTAAGTTATAAACTAAAAATCGGGGCATGATTTGTTAGCTATGATGCTAATAGTATAACACTAATCCAACGAAAAGGTTGCCTCTTTATTTAAGAAAAGGGGCGCCCTAAATAGCACCAATTACGGGACTTTGGGCTTATTTAGGAAAAACTACACAACTGGCCGACCCGACTTTCACCGCCTGCTGGGTGTCGGTGAGCATACCTGACTCGAGATTAATTCGGTAAGCGTTCAAAGTACCCGATTTTTGCCCAGCGCACACCAGCCATTGGCCGTCAGGCGAAAGACCAAATCCTCGGGGCGTTGCGGGTACGCTCAATTGATGCTGAATCAATTTCAACGAACCATCCGTACCTATTGAGTAGACGGCGATGGAGTCGTGAATCCGATTGGAAACATAAAGAGTCCGTCCATTAGGATGAGAAAATATTTCGGCCGCCGATGCGCCTTTGCGTTCCGCATCAGCAGGCAGAGTGTCTATCACTTGAAACGGACTGAGCTCACCCGTTTTTACATCAAAACGAAACGCCGTCACGGTGAGTGATAATTCATTACAAGCATAGGCGAGCGGCAATGTTGGATGAAAAACTAAATGGCGTGGGCCATCGCCAGGCTTCTGCATGATACTTACCGAATCAGCGAAACTCAGTTTTCCTACATCAGCGTCGAATCGATACACCTTAATTTGATCAATGCCCAAATCAGGCACCGCGAGAAATTTATTAGTAGCATCAAAATAAACTCCGTGGGCGTGGGGACTAGTCTGGCGTGCAGGGTGAACACTTTTTCCAACATGTTGAACAAATCCACTGAACTCAGCGAGTGATCCATCTGCCTTAATCGGCAAAGAGGTCACCGAGCCTGAACCATAATTAGCGGCGGCACAATTTTTTCCCGTCGCATCAACCGCGAGGTGATTACAGTTTTTTCCTCCCGTCGTTTGTGAGTTTAATAACTTTACTGTTCCGTCAGCATTTAATTTGAAAGCGGCGACTCCGCCTGAGCCATCAGACATCTCAGTCGTTGCATAGAGGGTTTTTCCATCAGGTCTAAAAGCTAAATAAGAAGCGCTTTTGATTTCCGAGAGTAAAACAGGGGCGGATATTTTTCCCGTCTGATCATCCAAGGTCCCACGCCAAATGCCTTTGGCTTCGGGCCCCAATGTGCCAACGTAAAAAGTAACTTCACGAGCGGGTAATACCGAAGTGAGTCCGATGAATATAAGTGCGAGGGATTTCATATTAAACTCCAGCGCTCGCTTCGGCTTCGCCTAAAGGTTTAGCAGAGGGATCGCGTAAATAAGAATCGGCCTTGGCGGAAACAATCACACCGTAATTAATCGTGCCGAGCCAGCCCGACATAATAATGCCCACGCTGCCGGCATGATATAAACCAGCCACTTGTTCGGGCAGGCCCATCGATACTTTTAGGCCTTCAAACTTGGTGCCAAATGAAGTTCCACCGATGTGGCGGACGTAGCGATTAACCGTACGAGGAGTGGCTGCTTCTAGGTGATTAACCTTTTGACGAATATCTGGGATAAATTTTTCGAGTCCGACTAGCGACTCTTCAATCACCCGATTTTTATGGGTCTGATAATCTGCCTCCGATAAATCTGCCCAATCTTCCCAGCGTTGATTAATCGAGGTAACAACTCCGTAGCGCGGCGTCTTGGTGTGCGGTCGAGTATCAGGATAGTACACTGAGTAAGTGCGCGACGTCGTATGGAAGTCGGTAAGCTCGTGGCTGGAAAATGGCTTTGCTTCCGAAGTGAAAACTAAATCTCCAATCATCGGAATACTTTCTCCTTCACGAATACCCATGTAGACCTGACAAGAGGAAGTGTTCACACGTACCGCTTTAGCTTGGGCTAAAAATTCGGCATCGAAGGACGAAGCGTCACTGAGTTTTAGAACTGTATCTTTAATATTAGCATTCGATATCACCGTAGCACAGGCCACTTCGGCTTCTTCGCCGAGGCGCGTACCGCGCAATTTGACTCCGACGACGCGACGTACGCCGGCGGAATCTTTTTCGACGACGACTTTTTCAACTAAGACATTACGGCGGATATCGACACCGTTCGCCTTCATCTCCGCCGTCATAATATTAATCATCGTGTCCGTTCCGCCTTGGAAAATAAACACGCCCTTGGACATGAAATTTGAGAAAACAATTCCGAAGGTGATAGCGGGATCCTCCAACGTGGAGCCATTAGCGTAAGCAATCGGCTCCAACAGAAGGCGCTGTACATCGGGACGGCCTGGAAAAAACTGTTCAAACAACTCACGCGTGGTACGCGGATCGTTATCGTAATAATTCATCTCTCTTAAATGTGCAAAAAAAGCCTCCACCGTTTCCGCGGGAATTTTAAATTGCTCAATCATGATACGCGTGAAGTCGACACGGTCAAAAGTCGTACGAACGTCGAAATCGGGATTAATAAAACGAACATCTTTCAGTTGGTGTATTTTGTCCGAAATCTCTTTCGACCAATAACGTCGAGTAGACTTAATCATACCGTGCGGAAAGCCGTGCAGAGAAATATCAAAAATATGTCCACCTGCCCGTTTAAAGAATGTCGCCAAGCCGCCCAATTGATAATGGTGCTCAACCAGTAAAACCTTTCGGCCAAATTTAGCTAAATTATTAGCGGCCGTCATTCCGCCCAAACCAGCTCCAATCACGACGGCATCGTAGCGCGGCAAAAGATTATCGAAAGGCGAAGGCATAAATGTAGAGAAAAGGAGAAGATTAAGCCCGATTGGAGCAAGCAGAAGATAAAAGAAAAACGAAAATGCCTGTCGTACGAGCGACACCGCCTTGCAGTCGTGAGAATCTTGACTCCTAATTAGGCTATGAATCGTGCGGTACCCCTATTCTTGCTTCTGACCTTCTCCCGTCTGTTAGCCGAAGATGTATTTACCTATTCCGACCCCCATCCTCAGGCTTATCACACGAGTACACGTGCCAGCGTGATCGACTCTCGCTGTAGTTCTCATCCGGAGATAAACTTTTTTTTAGAAAAAGACGGTAAATCCACCGACACCGAAAATGCAGATGTGGACACGCATGTAAAACCTCGCGGCCAATGTGTCATTTGGCTGATGGGCTACAATCCACTACTCGCTGAGAGATTAAATCAGTATGGTCTACATTCTATCCAAGTCGCCTACGCGCGAGAGTGGTTTAACCAATTAAATACCGAGCCCAAGGATGACACTCAACATTTAGGTAACATTCGCTGTGAAGCGCTCACTGGATTGGACGCTTCAAAATTCATCCAAATCCCCTTGCCCGACAGTATGCAAGAGCGTGCCTTCCAACTCATAAAATTTCTCGCTAAAAATCAACCCGCAGCTCGTTGGGATTATTTTCTTAAGGCGGACGGCACTGGTTTAAATTGGGAAAAAATGATTATCGCGGGATCTTCACATGGCGCCACTTCATCGGCACGTTTCGGCATTCAGCAAAAGGTGGCGCGCGTTGTCATGTTCTGCGGACCGCGCGATCAATTTGAAGACTGGCAGTCGCTCCCTTCGGCAACACCGCCCAATCGTTTCTTTGGATACAGTCATATTTTAGACGGTGGCTGGACGGGTAATCACTACCCTCGGTCATGGTTATTATTAGGGCTTAATAAATTTGGTCCCATCGTAAACGCTGACACCACACCTGCACCCTTTGCCCATTCGAGAAGACTAACCACTGAAGGTGATGTAAAAAATGATCCCGCCAAAGCGCATGGCTACGTGCAGCCGAATAAAAATTCCCCCAAGGACACCAAGGGCAACTACCTCCAAGATGAGGTTTGGAAATATCTTTTTACATCCGATGTTAATACGGTTGGAGTTGCAGTTGTACCTGAGGTATCGACTCCGATGGATTTAAGAAAAAAATAATTTTTATCGATGGCTTGCTCTCTGATAATTTTAAGACGTTGATAGTTCTTCCAAGATGGCTGTGCGCATCGATCTCATCACTCTCTTCCCTGCAATGGCCAACGGCTTCTTGCAGGAATCGGTCATTGGTCGTGCCATTGAAACGGGGCTGATTCAGTTCAAAGCCCATAACCTTCGGGACTGGTCGAAAGATAAACATCATAAAGTGGACGATGTCCCTTACGGCGGGGGTCCCGGTATGTTAATGACCTGCCAGCCGCTGTTTGATGCAGTGGATGGCCTGGCGACCCCAGGGGCCGAAGTCATCTACCTTTGCCCCGATGGTGAGCAACTGACCAACGATTTAGCCCGCGAATTAGCCAAGAAATCGCACTTAATCCTCGTTTCTGGACATTACGAGGGTATCGACCAGCGATTCCGCGATGCCCGGGTTACCCGCGAAATATCGGTCGGGGACTATGTGCTGACTAATGGCACACTTCCGGCCTGTATTGTGGTGGATTGTGTCGGTCGGCAGATTCCCGGGGTACTTGGTGAGGAAAACTCCTTGACTGGGGATAGCTACAACGGCAAGTTGCTCGCCTTTCCGCAGTACACTAGACCCGCTGTTTATGATGGTCTCGAAGTGCCCCCGGTCCTCCTCGGAGGCCACCACGCTGAAATCGAAAAATGGCGTCGGACAAAGCAAATCGAGAAGACAAAGCAACGAAGGCCGGACCTACTGGAAGACAAATAAAACTAGCCATGAGCAACCATCCCCTCCTCCACTTCGCGACCCAGTCGCAACTTAAAGCTAACCGCGGTCACGACACATTTAAAGTCGGTGACGGCGTACGCGTCTCCACCAAGGTTCGCGAAGGCGACAAAGAACGTACCCAGGTTTTCTCGGGTATCGTAATCTCCCGCAAAGGTGGTAACGTACAAGAAACCTTTACCGTTCGCCGCGTATCCTTCGGCGAAGGTGTTGAACGTACTTTCCCAGTTCACTCTCCCAACATCGAAAAAATCGAAGTTGAGCGCGTGTCACAAGTCATGAAGGCTCGTCTCTACTATCTCCGTGGTCGCCAAGGTAAGTCCGCGACCAAGGTTAAAGAAAAGCGCTACGATCCATCGGCTGAAACCGTTGCTAAGTAATCGTCTTCGATTAACTTTTAAAAGACCCGCTTCGGCGGGTTTTTTTGTATTTTAACAAATTTCACGGGAAGGGGTAATTTAAATGAGCGAATTCAAGCGAATGAAGCCGTTCATTATTAAGCACTTAAACTGCTGTTTTAGGTAAGTCGTGAATAACTCGTTAAATAAATTAGCACAATTTGGCAGGTGCAGGCTTGACTCCCCTCCCTCCGCCTGCGTTTTTTCTCTTTCCTCTTTTGGCTAAACCCAAGTTAGGCCTTCTCTCACCTTCTCCCTATTTATGTTACGCATTCGCCTCCAACGCTTCGGAACCAAAAACGAGCCGACCTATCGTCTCGTCGTGGCCGAACAACACATCCGTCGCGACGGTCGCTTCGTTGAAGTCTTGGGTCACTACAACCCAAGCGCACGCGGCAAAGCGACTCCTCTCGTGATCAACGTCGAACGCGTTGATCATTGGATCAAGCTCGGAGCGCAACCTTCCGACACCGCTAAGTCTCTGGTCAAACGCGCACGCGCGACGATCAAAGCGTAAGTAAATTTTTCGACGGCGGAAACGCCTCACCCTGACGACGTCTCGCCCCGCCCAACCGCGGGGCGTTTCGTTTTAGGGGTTAATTAATTTTATTCCATCCACCTTCGCCGTCTTTTTCTAATTTTTGAAAACCGGCTTGGCGTAATTTTTCATCAGAGACGGATTGTTTCATCGCCCCTTCACCATACTTAATGGTTAGACTGGGTGAATCAATCACCCGACGACAAGATTCCTTCGTTACAGGATGAAAAGTGAAATCAGGGGCATCCTTCGGCAAATCTACTTCAAACTCCTGTCCCTCTGAGCCATCGGGCTTGATCACGATATAACGTCGAAGGGGCATGATTAATTTTTATTACTACGCGGATCAAAAGCATCGCGCAAGCCATCACCTAAATAACTCAATGAAAGTAGTGATAAAGCAAAAGTGGTGGCAGGAATAATTAAAAGCCAGGGACACTGCTCCATGACATCCGTTCCTTCTTTAATTAATAGACCCCACGATGTCATGGGCGCCTTCACTCCCAGACCCAAGAAGCTCACAAAGGCTTCGAGCATTAATACATTCGGAATCGTTAACGTCGTGTAAACAGCGATGGTGCCAGAAAGATTAGGGAGATAGTGATTAAAAATAATTCCTAAGCGCGACTGCCCTAAGGCGACGGAGGCGTCGACAAATTGCCGGCTCTTAAGCTGACGCGTCTTGGTGCAAATAATACGCGCCATAGTCAGCCAAGATACACCGCCCACCGCTAAAAAGATTAGCCAAATATTTTGGCCAAAAACCACGGTACACAAAACAACAATGAGTGTTAGAGGAAGTGTACTGATGATATCAATCACCCGCATGGAAAGATCTTCGAAGCGACCACCGAGCTCCGCTGCCATAATTCCATAAATAACTCCGACCAATAATGCGACCAGCGTAGCAATCAAACCAACGGTAATAGAGATTAAGCCGCCTTGCAGAACGCGGGACAATAAATCGCGTCCTAATAAATCAGTGCCAAACCAATGTTCAGCGGACGGACTGGTCGGGCCTAATAATAAATTTTGTGATTTATAATCGTAAGGCGAAATCCACGGAGAGAGAAAACAGACGGTCGCTAAAATCACCAAGAAGCCTAATGCGATAAGCGGTAAAGATTTCTGAGTAAATCTCTGCCAAAGCGTGGCGGGGGCTGGCGTATCTAATGCTAATTCGCTCATGAGTTTTTGCGTAGTAAGCGCGGATCGAGTGCCGCCTTAACCAAGTCGGCAACCAAGTTTAAGACCAACAACGCCACGGCGTAAATCAAGGTGGTTCCTAAAATAAGAGTGATATCGCGATTAATAATAGCGGTTACAAATAAGCGTCCTAAACCTGGGACGTCGAATAAAGACTCTACCACGAAAGTTCCAGAAACTAAAGCAGCGGTGGCGGGACCGAGGTAAGTCACCACGGGTAAAATTCCATTTCTTAAAACGTGAATGAATCTTACACGAAAGGGTGAAATACCTTTGGCTTTAGCGGTGCGAATATAATCCAACTGACCCACTTCCAATAACTCACCGCGCGTCAGACGAGCCAAAGGCGCAGCGGTAATTAAACCTAAAGTTAACGCAGGCAAAACCAGATGAATGGGCGAGCCCCAGCCACAAGGAGGAAGCCAACCTAACGTTTTGGAAAATACCAAAGACAGAATCGGACCCAAAACAAAGGCCGGTAAACAAACGCCTAATAAAGCAAAGCCCATCGGAAGACGGTCCAGAGAAGAATTAGGGTACGACGAAGCTAAAACTCCCACCGGTATACCAATCAAGACCGCTAAGATAATTGAGACAGTTCCTAGCGTCACCGAAACGGGAATTCTTGATCCGATAATTTCATTCACCGTCCATCCAGGATATTTAAGGGAAGGTCCTAAATCTCCCTGCAGTAAATTTTTAATATAGTTTTTAAGTTGAATAACTAAGGGTTGATCCAAGCCATAATAAGCTTCGAGACGCAGTTTCACTTCGGGTGGTAGCGGACGTTCCTTATCAAATGGCCCACCTGGCACGGCGTGAGCTAAGAAAAAAGTGGCGACAACGACCAGCAGAAGAACCGGAATCATTTCCGCCAACCTTTTTAAGACATACAAAAACATTACGGGTTAGCGGCTTTAACTTTTTTCTCTAATTCTTCAGTAGTCGGAGGGGGCGGTAAACCGCGCGCATCGGAGCGCGACCAACCCATGCGATCCGAAACAGTTTCATATTCTTTATCATTGAGTGAACTCTTGGTCTTTAAACGAGTTTGGCGAATTTCACTATCGCGATGCATTTGCTCGATGGATTCTTTTTCGGAGCGGTCGCGATAAGAGGAGCAACCCATCAATAATCCTGAAGCCAGTATGCTCGTTACTAATAATCTCATAACTTTACTATTCAGCGAGATCATCGTGGCTCAAGCACGGACAGACTTTGGATAAATTTAGTCGGTGACGCGAGCGAGCGACCAAGTCGTAGAAAAAATCGCGGATAACTCGGGGAATAATTTTTAGGCTCAGACCCACCCAGGGCCAAAGGCCGTCCGATTGGCTTAAAAGATAAATCACAGCCGCCGATCGCACTAATCGGCGAGAGCCAACCCAAACGACCACCGTGCTATTGTCACCCCCGGGAGGTTCGCCCAAAATTCGAGCTACTTCGCCTGCATTCTTAGCAAAAATGAAATGCTTACTTTGATTTCGGGCACTAAACCAAATCATCGTCCGATTACAGAGCGTGCAATCCCCGTCAATGAGGACAATAGCTGGGCTAATCGGCATAGCCATAGAGTGAAGAAATCGGTCCAAGTGTGAAGGCCTTTTAGTCCATTTCACACATTATTAGGAAAAGAGTCCAAAACGTCGAAAAGCGCTTGTCATCATACTCCTAGAGTGCCAAATAAGCCCTTCCTACTGGTCTGGAAGGGTATCCAAGTGGCTAAAGGTCGCGGACTGTAAATCCGTTCAGCTTCGCTGTTCGTGGGTTCGAATCCCACCCCTTCCACCAGCAGGAATTTTAAAGCCCCCGAAGAAAGGGGGTATTTTGATTAAATCCGCGTTGACTCCGAGGGCTAGCCACGGCTTCCCTAATACTTCACATGGCCAACATCAAAGCTAACAAAAAGAGCGTCCGTCAGACCGCCGCTCGCGCCGCTCGTAATAAGATCGTCCGCACCCGTCTGAAAACCCTCGTTAAAGGTTTCACCGCAGGCGCACCCGCCGCGGCTGCCTCACTCGTTGCCTCAGCTGCTGACAAAGCAGTTAAGTCCGGCGTGATTCATCGCAACAAGGCTAACCGTATCAAGGCACGCCTCGCGAAGAAATTAGCTGCTGCTAAAAAATAGTGATTTAAAGTTTTTTCCAACAACCCCGCCGTCTTCGCGACGTCGGGGTTTTTTATTTTAACCATGACCAAGCCTCTCTCCATCGGATTTCCTAGCGGACTCTTTGGCGAGGAAGCCTTGCGACTCGATATCCTACAACAAGGCGACGGTTGGTTCGCGATTTCGAAACCTGGACAAATTCCTTTCGACGACCATCCCTGGCAAAACGGGGAAACTCATTTGATCGGTGCGATTCGCTCACAACTCGAAATGGGTAAACCCGAAATCGTACGATTAGGCCTACAAGAACCTGCCTCAGCTTTCGGACCCGAACCCGAAGTCTCGGGAGTGGCCGTGGTCGCCGATCGCGCCAGCACCCTGGCAGCCTGGCGTGACGCCTTGGGCTCTTTTCAACTGCAATTCACCTACACGCTCATGGCTAAAAATGAAGACGCTCCTAACGAAGGCGGGGTGTGCGATTTATCGATTGGCATGGATGACACCCGCAGGCGGGCCTTTATCTCGAGTCACCGCGGGAAACAGGCGGAGACCGATTTCACGGGCGGAGAAGTTTTTAATGGCTGGCGACAATGGACGGCAAAAACGCGCTACCCGCGACGTGATCAAATACGTATCCACGCACACGAATGCGGAATAAAAATCGCCGGCGAGTTAAACTACGAACGCACAGGTCGAATTACTTTAGCTGACACGGTGAGACGCGGAAGAATCAACAAAGGCGAAGACCATCCACTGCATCGTTGCTTGCTCCTTCATTTACAAAAAGTCGAAGGAGTAGTTGATGGTAAATCATTTGCCATTGAAGCACCGTTACCCACCGACTTCGCCACGGTGTTGAAGCGACTACGTAAAGGCGCCTAGATTCGCGGCACCATCGAATCGTATCCTAATTATCTTTTATTATCTTCTCCCGCGTGCGAGGCCATGGCTTCGCGTCTTAATCCATCTTCGCGATACGACATAAATAAATATAAACCTACACCCACACAAATACAGGAGTCGGCGATATTAAAAGCGGGGAAGCGATAATACGGTAGATGAATATCAATAAAATCAATAACGTGATCACCGAGCAATCGGTCCAAAACATTTCCAAGGGTGCCGCCGACAAATAAACCGAAGGCAAGTTGTCCGTAACTCAGCTCACGCATCAAAGGCTTACGCCAAAGCCAAATTAAAGCGAGTACTGCAAAAGCTAGAAAAATGAGAATCGGTTTAACACCCTGCTGTGCACCGAGGCCCCAAGCAGCGCCTTTGTTGCCAACATGAACTATCCAAAATCTGGAAAAAATAATAATCGGTTGGCGTTCGGGCTCATCTAAAAAGTAAGCACCAAAGGGAATCGTTTGAGCGACCCAAACTTTAGTCAGCCAATCCAATAAAACGGATACGCCCATCACGCACCAGAATGTGCGATAAGGACGGAGCCGATTAAACTGGATGAGGCCCGAGCTCAAGTCTCGGGAGTGTCATCTTCGCCGCCACCGCCGCCAGAACCGAATCCAACTTCATCACCGATTTCACCCAGAGGATTACCGCCACGACGACGGCTAGCGCGACGAGTCCGTTCGAGTTCTTTTTGGCCTTCGAGCGAATAACGAGTGAAAGGAACAGCCATCAAACGAGCGTGCGGGATAGGCTTATTGGTGATTTCACAAACCCCGTAAGAGTTTTTCTTCATGCGAACAATGGCGTCAGAGATTTCTTTCAGAGCTTCTTGCTCGTTCGAAATGAGAGACAGCGCAAAGTCACGATCTGCGGTATCGCTACCTGCATCGGCTAAGTGTTGTGAGTAGCCTGAGAGGTCACCAGCGTCGTCTTTACCATTCTTCTTGAGTGCCTCTTCAGAGTGAAAGGCTAAGCCCTTCTGAATGGCTTCACGCATTGCCATCAGGAGATGGTAATAGCGACGAAGTTTTTCTGGAATTTCTTTAACTTCATCACCTGCACTGGAGCCCTTGCGGAAGGGATTAGATCCACCTAATAAATCGGCAATCGAGGCGGATTCAACATTGAGGACTTTAACGGGTTGAACACGGGATGAAGTGGCCGCTCTCTCACGCGCTTTACGTTCCTCATCGGGTACCCATAAATTGAGTTTAGTGCCACCCTTCTTGTGAGCCTTTAAAAATTCGTGAACGTTCTCGATTGTGAAAAATTGTAACTTCGGACGAACGGGAGCGATTAATACATCCTCTTTTTTAACATTAATTTTATCACGATGTTGGTTTAAACTAGCTACTTGTTTATCGTGTTTAGCCTTATTATCGATTTTGGCTCCGCCCTTGGCATTTTTACCAGTAGGTACTTTGGCGACAACTACAGGCTTCTTAGCCTCTACTTTTTTAGCAATAGGTTTAACAGAAGCCTTCGTACCTTTGACAGGGGCAGCAGGTTTAACATTCTTCTTAGCGACTGGCTTGGCTTTGGTCGGCGCAGTCATTTTTTTAGCAGCAACGACTGGCTTCTTCGGTGCGGGTTTAGCTGCAGGTTTTTTTGCGGCTGATTTTTTTGGAGGAGTTTTCTTAGGCATGAAAATTAGCTGAGTGAAAATTTAGAAGCGAGGGCTTCGCGGCAACGTGGAGAGACCATACCAAATTCCCCGGCATTCACAAGTTCAGGAACCCAGCGCCATGAGCGCGGGCAACGCACCCCAAGTGCGTGGTCTACTTTAAATGTCAAGTCAGCCCCATCTGTCGGAGTCAGAGTCACCGCTGAAACTATCCAAAACTCGCTTAAAAGTTCAGAATAACGGCTTAATAGGGCAAAATCTTTATTCTGAGGATCGGCCGAAACATCCACTGCAGCCTCGAGCGATTGTCCGATTTTCTTCTCCTGACGTAACTTCTCGAGAGGGATATTAACCTGCGCGGCTAAATTTTGAATAGCTAGAAAGGCCGCATGAGCCTCCAGGCCCGCCGCATCTTCCCACTCGTTTTCTACGACTGGCCAATCCTGCAAGTGCACGGCGGTGTCATCATTATACTCGATTTTATGATGCAGATGGGACCAAGCTTCATCCGCGGTAAAGGGCACGAAGGGAGCAATCAGTTTTAGATATACCTGAAGGACTTGGTAAATCGCCGTCTGGGTGGAGCGACGTAACGGATGATTCACCGCCATGGTGTATAAACGATCCTTAACAATATTATGATAGGTCGCCGATAAAGTTCCGGTCGTAAAAGCGGCAATCGCAGCCGCCGCACGATGGAACTCATAACGCTCACAAGCATCGGATACTTCACGAACGAGTTTAGCAGTCTCCACTAAGACCCATCGGTCAATCAGAGATAATTTTGCCGTCGGTACGGTATCGGTACTTGGATTAAAGTCGTGCAAGTTTCCTAATTGATAACGGAGCGAGTTACGCATTCCGCGATACTGATTCGAAATCGTCTCGAAGATTGCGTCCGAAATAGGGATATCGCTTTGGTAATTTTCTGAGGCCACCCACAGACGAACAATATCGGCTCCATATTTTTTAACGTAGTCATCCGCCGTTTGTGGTTTGCCTGAATTATCCGACTTAGAAATTTTCTGGCGTTTCTCATTCACCACAAATCCGTGAGTGAGCACCGAACGATAGGGTGCTGTCCCTTTAACCGCGATGGCGGTCCAGAGTGATGATTGGAACCAACCACGATGTTGGTCGGATCCTTCTAAATATAAATCAGCGGGCCAGTGTAAGTCAGGATGGATTGCACAGACCGCTAAGTGACTGGAACCAGAATCAATCCAGACATCTAGAGTATCACTACCCTTTTTTAAATCTTTCGGCCAAGCCGTGGGTACAGGTGCGCCGTTAAGAACTTCACTCACATCCGTCGCCCACCACCAATCTCCACCCTGCTTCGCAACTTGGGCCGCGACGTGACGAACAACCCCTGCATCCAAATAAGAATCGCCCGTTGACGGAGAATAAAATGAAGGAATCGGAACACCCCAGGCACGCTGACGAGAGATACACCAATCAGGACGGCCTTCGAGCGCGGCACGAATACGATTCTCTCCGCTCGCTGGAATCCATTTCACCTGACCGACCGATGCTAAAGCTTTGGCGCGAAGTCCACCACGATCTAATCCAACGAACCATTGATCAAGTGCGCGGAAAACAACCGGCGACTTCGAACGCCAACAATGGGGGTATTGATGCTCAAAGGTGGATGATTTGATGAGGGCGCCCTTCGCCTTTAAGATTGTGAGCACAGCAATGTTAGCAGGATTTTTTCCATCGGTTTCTAAAACGGTAACCCCGACCAACTCTTTTGGTACGCGTCCATCATCGGCGTAAGTGCCATCGTCACGAACCGGACAATAAGGTTCGAGACCGTATTTATTTCCGGTTTGAAAATCTTCTAAGCCGTGTCCTGGTGCCGTGTGAACACAGCCGGAACCTGCATCTGTAGTTACATAGTCCGCTAAAACGATTGGAGCGTCGCGCTCAATAAAGGGATGGCGCGGTAAAAGGCCTTCGAGATTTTTTCCTTTAACTTTAAATCCATCAACGGCGCCTTCTAATCCGCATTCAGAAACAAAAGCGTCACGACGAGCAGTGGCTACGAGGTAAGATTTTTCTCCGTGGATTACTTCGACGTAATCGAACTCAGGGTGAACCGCGATGGCGAGATTCGCGGGCAACGTCCAGGGAGTCGTTGTCCAAATCACCACCGAAAGAGGATGCGCGGGCTTGAGTCCTTTACTCTCCGGTTGAGCCACGGGGAACGCTACCCAAATGGAGTATGAACGTTTTGTGATGTATTCGATTTCCGCTTCCGCTAAAGCTGTCTGACAGGGAATCGACCAGTAAACAGGTTTCTTCGAACGATACACCAAGCCCTGCTCAACGAAATTGGAAAATCCTTTCAGGATTTCAGATTCGTAAGCGGGATCCATCGTACGGTATTCCGACTTCCAATCGGCCAGAACTCCTAAACGACGAAATTGACCGCGTTGTTTTTCGATATAACTCGCAGAAAATTCGGCACAGGCTTTACGAATACCTAATGGCTCTAAAGTTTGTTTCTTCGCCTGCAGTTCCTTCATTACTTTATGTTCAATTGGCAAACCATGACAATCCCATCCAGGCACATACGGCGTGCGCAAACCTTTCATCGATTTGAAACGCAAAATAGAATCTTTTAAAAGTTTATTGAGCGCGGTTCCGATATGGACGTCGCCATTGGTAAACGGTTGTCCGTCGTGCAAAACAAACGCCGGTTTACCTGCGGCACGCTTTTGAATTTTTTCGTATAGCTTAAGACGATCCCAATGAGCAATTCGCACGGGCTCGCGCTCAGCCAAACCGGCCCGCATCGGGAAGTCGGTTATAGGCAAATTCAGGGTATCCTTGAGCTCTACGGCCATAATTGATAAAGTTTAGTGTGTGTTAATTAGCGGGTGGCAATACCCCACCGGGCGGGCAGAATGATGGAGTTACACATATTGGCAAGGGGTAGATACGAGAAAATGACCACTGGGTATCAAATATAAAAGGTAAAAATCGGGTAGTATTGACAGACTTAGAGATAAAGCCACCAATGTTGACTCCATGGATAATACGAAGCCAAATCTGGTCACCAAACAAGGAGCAATTATCGATGTCGTTCTAACGGTAATTTTCTTCGTCATCATGACCAACGTTCTTAAAAACCACGTGCCCTGGGTCGAGGCCGGCGAATTCGCGGTATTACTCGGCGGCGCCTATGCCTCAGCCTGCCTTTCGGGCGTGTTCTGGTTAGCCCTCTCACTCTTCCGCGTCACGCTCGCCGACCAAGTTCTGCAAAAAGTAGAATCGCAAAAGAATAACTAACTAAAAGTTCTTTCGTCCCAAGAAGGCCAGCTCACTGCTGGCCTTCTTTTTTGGACAAGCCATCAGAAAGCGCGGCCTCAATTTCTTTTCTTAATTCATTAGCCGCACTGCGCTCTTTTAAAAATTCAGCCCACTGCCGATCTAATTCTTCGGGCGTAGCCGTAGAAAAATTCTCCAGCCAAGTACCAAGAGTTCGCCAAGCATTATGATAAACGGGATTTTGCCGCAGAAGTTCTCGACGTAAAGCGACGAGCCGTGACTTCATTTCTAATTGGACCCCTTGTGCGTCTCGATTTTTTACCGCCATGGGACCAGTTAAAACGACATCACCCTGACCTAAATCAAAAACGAATCGCGATAAATCATCGAGCGTCTCGGCCGATTCGCGCATACCCAAACTCACCGGTGCACGATTTAATAATAAATTAGCCCGAGCCATTAACCACCAGTTTTCGTCGAGTAATTTATTCTTAACTACTAATTTTAAAATGTCTTCACCCTGCGCACTATTAATTAAAACTTTAATCTGTTCCGCACTTGAACCTATTTCATTTCGAACGGCGCGCCAAAATAAAAAAGATTCTCTATCGGCTGCCTGTCCGTATATAATTTTCTCTAATGATGACGGGGTGTTTATACGGCCCTGACGATACCACCAATCCACCATGGTAGGTCGCAATAACCCAATGATTTCCGACTTCAAAGCTTGGCGCAACCAGAGGGGGCTTTTGTCATAAGGTCGCCCTCCCGCCAAAGCTGCACGCGCTAACCATGTACAGGCTGCCGCCTCGGCCACTTGATCAGAAATATCCTCTTTCGTATTAACGTTAATTTGAGTAAGAATTTCTCCGCTTAAATTTCGCACTGAAACAGGCGGTGCACTTTTCGTATCTATTAATTCAATACGCGCCTTGGGTGGAGGCAAAGACGGCATGAATAACACCTGCTCCATGTAGCGGTTGATGGCTTCGCAATGCGAAGCGACAAAACTGATCTCATTTAAATTATATCCTAAAACCACCCCCAATGCAGTCTCGTTAATATAGAGATGCGGCTCAGCGGGTGGAACTTCCGGAGGCGAAGGCGGAGTCGTTAAAAGAATACAGGTAGCCAGCAAACTCAGCATACATCAAGATCCCGCAAAATGATCTTCACTCACTTCGACTGGCTCGCCGCCTGAAAGATGCAGAGGCTCACCCAAAGGTGTTTGATCATTTTTCCAGACCTCAACCGTCGCCGGCGCTTCAGACTCAGGAGAAATCCACTGCCAGCGACCGATTCCTAAAAATGTCATCGGAATACCTTTTTCCATACTCAAACCAGGACCCGTACCACGCACATAAGGCTTATTTCCAATACCAATCATGAGGTTAATAGTCAGTGAGGTGCCTGGGGCAGATGTGGCAGGTGGCTCAGCTTTTTCTTCAACCGGGGCTGCTTCGATTTTAGCAACTTCTTCAATTTCTACCTCCTCCACTTCTTCATCGTCTACATCTTCTTCGTCATCAGAAATAACCGCTTCGGCCTCCGGCTCTTCTTCCTGAACGGAAGCTGGACTAGGAGCGGAGGCCTTAGAGGGGTTTTCCTGAATCGATTTTACCTGGGATTGTAGATCGTCAATGCGGTCGCCCGTTTTATCAATTTGTTGGCCGACTTTTTTAATTTCGTCGCGCACTTTCTTGAAATCATCGGCTACTTCCTCCGCATCCGCCACCACGCCTCGCAGTGTATTCGTGAGCGAACCTACCTTTTCGTTTAAATCATCAATGTCTTCTTTCTTCGCAGCTGAAGCCGCTGAACTAACATCTTTTTCTAATGACTTTATTTTATTCTCTAAAATGGCGAATACAGATTTTATTTGGTTGATTTCCGTCGAAGCTCTTTGCGCAATCGCTTCATTGGCGGAACGACTGTTTTGCTCTACTTCGGCGAGACGACGAGAAATAACTTCCATGGCTGATCTAAATTCATCACGTTGACGATCGAGCTCTTCTTTCAGTGCGGCCCGCAAGCGAGCCTGCTCCGCCATTCTATCTTTTTTATCACCACCCTCTGACATCACGGGGATGACGACAATTAGAGAAGAAATTAAAATACCTGCACCGGCCAGAAAAGCATCCCAACCATCTCGCTTCGGAGCGTCAGAATAAATAAATAAAATGGCTAGCACCGCCAGAAAATCTGCGGCGACTAGAAACCATTTCTCTTGGAGTATTTTTTCGATTTCGCGGTTCTTCATAGGTAGTTTGTGGGGTAAATTTATCGAGGTCTCTCAACGAAACCTACTTTACGGTTAACCTTTGAGAGAACCTTAAAAGCACGACTTTGGGCCTGTTCTGCACCTATTTTAAAGATTTTATCTAATTCCGCACGGTCTTTAATCAGTGTTTCATAACGCGTACTTACCGGATTCAAAGTAGTGACCACGGCGTCCGCAACGGTCTTCTTGAAATCGCCATAACCCTTACCAGTAAATTTATTTTCTAACGCAGAAATAGATTCACCCGTACAAGCCGAGAGGATGGTTAAAAGATTAGAAACCCCAGGCTTATCTTCGGCAAATTTTACTTCGCTGCCAGAATCAGTGACTGATGACATAATCTTTTTTCTGATTTCATCAGCCGAGTCGGTAATATAAACAGTCGACGATTGATTGGGGTCTGACTTCGACATCTTAGTCGAGGGATCTTGCAGCGACATAATACGTGAGCCTACTTTCGAAATAAAAGGTTCAGGAATTTTAAAGGTGTCCGAATAACGATGATTAAATTTCTCGGCCAAATCTCGGGCTAATTCTAAATGCTGCTTCTGATCATCACCCACGGGAACTAATTCAGCATTATAAAGTAAAATATCCGCCGCCATGAGAACGGGATAAAAAAGCAATCCAGCATCAACCGACTCATGCTTACGGGCTTTGTCTTTAAACTGAGTCATACGCTCTAATTGACCGAGCGGACACAGACAGCCTAAAATCCAAGCGAGTTCCGTATGTCCGATAACATGGGACTGCGCGAATAAATGGCTCTTGGCGGGATCGAGGCCACAGGCGATGTACTGAGCCAAACATGAATAAGTATTGTCCCTTAACTCGGCGGGAACTTGGCGCACCGTGATGGCGTGCTGATCGACAATTCCAAAGAAGCATTCGTAGTCGTCCTGCATGCGGCCCCAGTTAAGCACGGCACCTAAATAATTACCCAGATGAAGCCTCCCAGTGGGCTGGGCACAGGTTAGAACCACCGGCTTGGCGGGCTTTTTATCAGCTGTATCAGTCATTCCTTGCCCGAAGAGTGGCAAGAGGCGGGCAAATCTTCAAGCGGATTGGGAGATTAGTGACGCTTGAAAATATAAGCATACCTGTTTTAGTCCGACTACCCTATCTACCTTCACCATGAATCCGTTATCTTCGCCCGCAACCCCTACCGCTCTAGCTAATTTAGAGGATATTCTCTACAATTCTGCAGGATTGATTGCCTTAGCCTTTATTTCCGGCTGGGCCGTTAAAAAAATCCTCGGTTGGTTGGGTAGTAAATTGACCGACAGTCCGATTGCCAAGGCACTCATCACCGCCGCCGGCAAAAGTCTTCAAGTCATCCTGCCAGCCTACACCATCTGGCTTTTGATTGATCATAACATGATCCATATTTCTGCCAGCAAACAGGAATATTTTAAAACTGGAACGAGCCTCCTCTTGTCGCTCGCTCACACAGCCACCGTCTATCACTTCGTCCTCGTTCCCATCGCCTGGGCACAGAAAATCGCCGATCAAACTGAAAATAAACTGGATGACGTTCTCGTCCCCATGCTTAGCACAGTCATTCGAGTCGCGGTGGTTTTAGTAGGAACAGTAAAAGCGGTTTCGATTGTCGACCCCGAAACTGCGAAATCAGTCCTCGCCTTATTAGCGACCGGCGCCGTGGCCATTGGCTTCGCCGCGCAAGATACCATCAAAAATATCTTCGGTGCAGTCATGCTTATCATCGATCAACCTTTCACCCTCGGTGATAATATTAATATCGGAACGCATGAAGGTAAAGTAGAGTCGCTGGGACTTCGCTCCACAGTGATTGTACTCTTAGATGGTCAACGCGTCGCTATCCCGAATGGCGATTTGGCGGGTCGTTCCATCATCAACATTACCCGGCGCGACTTCATTCGTGCTCAAGACTTGGTACATTTAGAAATGAATACACCGGCCGATAAAGTTAAGGAAGCCGTTGAAATTATTCGAGAGCTTCTCTCTAAGCATGAAGGGTTTGATCATCGCCTCCCAGCTCTTGTTCACGTGATGGAGTTTGGTGAGTGGGCAATTAATATCCGATTCATGTACTGGTATAAACCAAACCTCGCCAAACAAATGGAATTCAATGAAAAAATTATGATTCAAATTTCAGAAAAATTCCAGAAGGCAGGTATACGCTTAGCAGCCCAAGGCACTCCACAAACCCGATAATTTATGGCTCTTATCGAAGTTAAAAATTTAAAAAAATCTTACGGATCAATTCACGCTGTCCGCGGTATTTCTTTTTCCGTCGAACGTGGTGAAGTCGTCGGCTTTCTCGGGCCCAATGGCGCCGGAAAATCGACCACGATGAAATTAATCGCCGGACATCTGCGAGCCGACCACGGCGAGGCCATCGTCGCGGGCTTTGATATTTCCGCTCATCCTATCGAGGCAAAAACGCACTTGGGTTACTCACCCGAAGGTGCTCCTGCCTATGGCGAAATGACCGTTAGAGAATTTTTACGTTTTGCGGCCGACCTCCGCAATCTCCCCAATCCATCTGAACGAGTTAAGAAAACCCTCGAACTGTGCCGATTAAATGAAGTCGCTCATCAAACAGTCGATACACTTTCCAAAGGCTACCGTATGCGCCTTGGTTTCGCCCAAGCCGTGATTCACGACCCCGAAGTATTAATTTTAGATGAACCGACGGATGGACTCGACCCGAATCAAAAATTTGAAGTGCGGCGCATTCTTAAAGAGATGGCCTCACGGAAAGCTGTCATCGTCTCCACTCACATCCTCGAAGAAATCGACGAGCTGTGCACACGCGTCATTGTCATCGCTCACGGTGAAGTACGTTGTGATGAATCTAAAGAAAAATTTCTTCAACGCGGTGCCGACTTAAACGAAGTCTTCCGTAAACTCACTGCCTAAATTTATGTCTTCTGAATCTTCTCCGTCCACCCCCAGTGCACCGTCAGCAGTCTGGGCAATTTTTAATCGCGAGTTCGCTGGTTATTTTCGTACGCCACTGGCCTACGTATTCCTAGCGGTCTTCAACGCCTTTGCGATTTCTTTAGCCTTTTTCGTTGGCAACATTTACGAAGCCGGCGTCGCTAACCTCGATCGATTCTTCCTCTATCATCCATGGCTCTGGGCCTTTCTCGCTCCCGCCGCTGGTGCGAGACTCTGGGCCGAAGAGCGTCGCCAAGGAACCATCGAACTTTTACTGACCTGGCCTATTTCAGTTTGGCAAGTGGCGGTTGGAAAATTCTTAGCCGCGTGGCTTTTTCTGGCAACCGCACTTTTCATTACCCTACCAGTTGCATTTACGATTGGTTATCTCGGCGACCCCGATGTTGGCGTAATAGTTTCAGGTTATCTTGGCTCACTACTTTGCGCGGGAGCTTGCCTCGGTATTGCATCCATTGCTTCCGCGCTCACCCGCAATCAAGTGATCGCCTTCGTCACCGGATTTTTGGCCTGCTTCCTTCTCGTCCTCATCGGCTACGGTGTATTCGATGAATTTATTGGTGGACTATTTTCACGCAATATTATCGAAGAGGTCCGTCGCCTCGGACTCTGGCGCAACCTCGAACCATTCACCCTCGGTCTAGTCGACTTACGACCATTTGCCTACTTCTTAACCCTCTCCTTTGGTGGACTGGGCTTGAGCACTATCATCATCGAACGTCGCTAATTTAACATGTCTCGCCTCCAAACCTTCTTCGCTATTTTTGCGGTAATCGCCGCTGCCATTTTTGTTAATCTTCTTGTCAGCACTATCAGTCCTCGTGTCGACCTCACTGAAGACCGCACCTTCACGCTCTCGGAAGGTTCACTTAAAATTATCAATAAAATCGAAGAACCCATCACGCTCGAACTCTACGCCAGTCGCTCCGATGTTAAATTGCGCCCCTACCTCGAGAGCTACTCTCGGCGCATCGAAGTTCTTCTGCGTGAATACGTCGCCGCCTCTAAAGGAAAAATTAAGTTAGTGTTAACCGACCCCAAGCCCGACACCAAAGAAGAACAACGGGCCCAGCGTTATGCCTTGACCGGCATGGGTGCGCTCAATGGCACGGCCTATTTAGGTCTCACCATTCAACAAGCTGACACGATTAAGGTAATTAATGTTTTTGATCCGAGCCGCGAAAAATTCCTGGAGTACGATAT